>JAFYNW010000224.1 GCA_017547995.1 Clostridia bacterium
CCCCACTCGCTTGAAGGATCCTCAAGAGCCTTAAGAGCTGAACCCTTGATGATAGGACAATCATTGAATCCGTACTCTTCAAGCTGCTCGGTAACTTCCATCTCAACGAGCTCGATAAGCTCAGGATCGTCAACCATGTCGCACTTGTTAAGGAATACAACGATAGCTGGAACACCAACCTGACGAGCGAGGAGAATGTGTTCACGTGTCTGAGCCATTGGGCCGTCTGTTGCAGCGATAACGAGGATAGCACCGTCCATCTGAGCAGCACCTGTGATCATGTTCTTGATGTAGTCGGCATGACCTGGGCAGTCAACGTGTGCGTAGTGACGTTCTGCTGTTTCATATTCAACGTGGGATGTGTTGATTGTGATACCACGTTCTCTTTCTTCTGGAGCCTTGTCGATGTTAGCGTAGTCTGTGTACTGAGCGCCACCTGTGAGGGAGAGGTACTTTGTGATAGCAGCTGTGAGGGATGTCTTACCATGGTCAACGTGACCGATTGTACCGATATTTACGTGTGGCTTGCTTCTTTCAAATTTTGCCTTTGCCATTTGAGTTTCCTCCTTGATAAAAATCAATAATAATTATTGTTGGATGTCAATAATCCTATTATATTGTATTTCTATTAAAAAATCAATAGCTAATACTGAAATTTTTCTAAAAATTACTTGCCTTCGATGAGCTTTGTCTGAATGTTCTTAGGGAGTTCAGTATAGTGGGAAGGTTCCATTGTGTACTGACCACGGCCCTGTGTTCTGGAACGCATATCTGTTGCGTAGCCGAACATTTCAGAAAGTGGAACGAATGCGAGAATCTGCTGAGCACCAGCAACTGCTTCCATACCCTGGATCTGACCACGGCGGGAGTTGAGGTCACCGATAACGTCGCCCATGTATTCTTCTGGAACGATAACGTTAACTCTCATGATAGGTTCCATGATAACTGGATCTGCCTTCTTGAGAGCATCCTTGAGAGCCATAGAACCAGCAATCTTAAATGCCATTTCAGAGGAGTCAACTTCATGGTAAGAACCATCATAAAGTGTAACCTTGATGTCAACAACGTTGTAACCAGCGAGTACACCGGACTGCATTGCGCCCTGGATACCCTGGTTGATTGGTTCGATGTATTCCTTTGGAATAGCACCACCAACGACCTTATTGATAAATTCGTAGCCCTTGCCGCTTTCGTTTGGTTCAACAGTGATCTTACAGTGACCATACTGACCCTTACCACCGGACTGACGAGCATACTTTGTATCGGAATCTGCGCTCTTGCGGATTGTTTCCTTATAAGCAACCTGTGGAGCACCAACGTTAGCTTCAACCTTAAATTCACGGAGGAGACGGTCTACGATAATTTCGAGGTGGAGTTCACCCATACCTGCGATGATTGTCTGACCTGTTTCTTCGTCTGTATAAGTTCTGAATGTTGGGTCTTCTTCAGCGAGCTTAGCGAGAGCGATACCCATCTTTTCCTGACCAGCCTTTGTCTTTGGCTCGATAGCAACACGGATAACTGGTTCTGGGAATTCCATAGATTCAAGAATGATTGGATTCTTTTCGTCACAGAGTGTGTCACCTGTTGTTGTATTCTTAAGACCTACAGCTGCAGCGATGTCACCGGAGTATACTGTGTCGATATCTTCACGGTGGTTAGCGTGCATCTGGAGAATACGGCCGAGACGTTCGCGGTTTCTCTTTGTGGAGTTGAGGACGTGGGAGCCTGCATTGATTGTACCGGAATATACACGGAAGAAGCAGAGCTTACCTACGAATGGGTCTGTCATAATCTTAAATGCCAATGCGGAGAAAGGAGCGTTATCGTCGGATGGACGAGAATCTGCATCGCCTGTTTCTGGGTCGATACCTGCGATGTCCTTCTTATCGAGTGGGGATGGCATATATTCGATTACTGCGTCAAGGAGCTTCTGTACGCCCTTGTTTCTGTAAGATGTACCGCAGATAACTGGGATCATCTTAACGTCGAGTGTTGCCTTACGGATAGCAGTCTTGATCATGTCTTCAGGAACTTCTTCACCTTCGAGGTAAAGCATCATGATTTCATCATCATATTCGGAAACTGCTTCCAAAAGCTTGATACGATATTCTTCAGCAAGGTCAGCCATATCTTCTGGGATATCGCCTACTGTGATGTCCTTACCGAGGTTATCGTTATAGATATAGGACTTCATTTCTACGAGGTCAATGATGCCCTTGAACTGATCTTCAGCACCGATTGGGAGCTGGATTGGAACTGGATTACACTTCAAACGATCGCGCATCATCTGAACGACGCGATAGAAGTCTGCGCCCATGATGTCCATCTTGTTGACGTAAGCCATACGTGGAACATGGTACTTGTCAGCCTGACGCCATACTGTTTCAGACTGTGGTTCAACACCACCCTTAGCACAGAGTACTGTTACAGAGCCGTCGAGAACACGGAGTGAACGTTCAACTTCAACTGTAAAGTCTACGTGACCTGGTGTATCAATGATGTTGATACGGTGCTCAAGAGCACCTGGCTTCTTCTTTGTCTGCTGTTCAAGTGTCCAGTGACATGTTGTAGCAGCGGAAGTGATTGTGATACCACGTTCCTGTTCCTGAGCCATCCAGTCCATAGTTGCTGTACCATCGTGTGTATCACCGATTTTATAGTTAATACCTGTGTAATAGAGGATACGCTCGGATGTTGTTGTCTTACCAGCATCGATATGAGCCATGATACCAATATTACGAGTACGCTCTAATGGATATTGTCTTGCCATCTTAACTTTCCTTTCTCTTTAATAAAGATACTGTTTTACACACAACAGAGATTAGAATCTGTAGTGAGCAAATGCCTTATTAGCTTCTGCCATTCTGTGTGTATCGTCACGCTTCTTAACAGAGCCACCTGCGCCGTTAATAGCGTCCATGATTTCGTTTGCAAGACGTTCCTTCATTGTCTTTTCGTTTCTTGCACGAGAATATGTTGTGATCCATCTAAGACCAAGTGTGATACGGCGTTCTGGACGAACTTCCATTGGAACCTGGTATGTTGCACCACCAACTCTTCTTGCCTTGATTTCGAGAGCAGGCATAATGTTTTCCATAGCCTCTTCGAAAGCTTCTGTTGGGTTCTTTCCTGTTTTTTCTCTTACGATTTCGAATGCATCGTACACGATCTTCTGAGCAACGCCCTTCTTACCATCAAGCATAATGTTGTTGATGAGCTTAGTTACGAGCTTGGAATTGTAAACTGGGTCTACAAGTACATCTCTCTTAGGTACATTTCCTCTTCTTGGCACTTTGCTTCCCTCCTTCAAATTAATGATTTCATAGGTACTCAAAAGCACGCTGAGCTTCTGTATGTGTCTTGTTTGGATATGCCCCATATAAAATAACAATATATATGAATAGCAACCAAACAAAGCTACACTGCTTTGCTGCGTTTTTCTAGCTTACCTTAAAGTGTTGTTTGTTTAAATTACTTCTTACCTGCTTTAGGTCTCTTTGCACCGTACTTGGAACGGCTCTGCTTACGGTTGTTAACACCCTGTGTATCGAGTGTACCGCGAATGATGTGGTAACGTACACCAGGAAGGTCCTTTACACGACCGCCGCGAATCATAACTACGGAGTGTTCCTGAAGGTTATGACCTACGCCTGGGATGTAGCCCCAAACTTCCATACCGTTTGTAAGGCGTACACGAGCAACCTTACGGAGAGCGGAGTTTGGCTTTTTAGGTGTCATTGTCTTAACTGTTGTGCAGACACCTCTCTTCTGTGGAGAAGACTGGTTTGTAGCTACCTTCTTCTTAGAGTTGTAACCCTTCTGAAGAGCTGGTGCTGTAGACTTTGTAGCAAGTACATTACGACCATTTCTAACTAACTGGTTAAATGTTGGCATAATTTCCTCCTTCTTTATATATTGTTATTTTAGACCCATACGGGAATAAACGAATTTAGAGAAGTATTGCTGCGGCTGCAGTATTTACTTCGATTCCGAGTGCGTGTCCCATTTCTTTCATCGAAGGAACTTCGATAACCGGCACACTTAACTCTTTACATAACTGTGAGAGCGGAATTCTTACGTGACTTTCGGCATCGGTCGCTATGTAGACGACCTTTGCGGTGCTGTTTTTCACAGCTCTTGTTGTCTGTTTCAAGCCGATCACATGTTTATTTTTAATCAGTTCTGACAACATTCTTCCTCCAAAAGCACGGTCTAATGAAGATATTTCGCAATCTTCACCCATTTTGTGCTCCCAAGATGAAATTATAACATATCAGATACTCACTGTCAAGCAAAAAATTGAAAATCAACAAAAAATTATTTTTGTTTATATTTCCTAAATATTTGCCTTGATTTTTGGTACTTTTACCAAGAGATATATTACCACACCGAAACTGAAAATGCAAGTATTTTTTTCGCAAAATACAATATTTTTTTCATGCCCTTTTCCCTGCTGATTTCAGTGAGTTAAAGACAAAAAATATCCTGCACTTTGCAGTGCAGGATATCATAATTATAATTGAGTGATTATTCTTCGTCAGCAACTTCGACCACTTCGTTGTAGGAAACGTCGTTGTAGATATCCAAGCCGGAACCAGCTGGGATAAGCTTACCGATGATAACGTTTTCCTTAAGACCGAGGAGTGGGTCAACCTTACCCTTGATAGCAGCTTCTGTAAGAACTCTTGTTGTTTCCTGGAAGGAAGCAGCGGAGAGGAAGGAATCTGTTGCAAGGGAAGCCTTTGTGATACCGAGAAGTGTTGGGGAGCAAGTAGCCATTTCGTATTCTCTGCCGTCTTCCTTGCCCTTTGCGATAAGAGCGTCGTTAGCGTCTTCGAATTCGAGGAGGTCTACCATTACGCCTGGGAGGAGATCTGTATCACCGACTGTTTCAACGCGAACCTTTCTCATCATCTGACGAGCAATAACTTCAACGTGTCTGTCGTTGATATCTACACCCTGCTGACGGTAAACTCGCTGAACTTCCTGAATGATATATTCACGAACAGCGGATGGGCCTCTTGTTCTGAGAACATCGTGTGGGTTATAAACACCTTCGATGATTTCGTCACCCTTGTTTACTGTACCTTCGTTAACAACCTTGAGAGGAATGTTAGCTGGGATCTGGTATGTCTTAGCTTCACCGTCTTCGCTTGTAACTGTTACAGCGTTCATTGTGCCGCGCTTACCTTCTTCGATTCTTACTGTACCTGTAAGGTCGGAGAGGATAGCTGTCTTCTTTGGCTTACGAGCTTCGAAGATTTCTTCAACTCGTGGAAGACCCTGTGTAATATCGTTACCAGCGATACCACCTGTATGGAACGTACGCATTGTAAGCTGTGTACCAGGTTCACCGATGGACTGAGCAGCGATGATACCAACTGCTTCACCGATACCGATTGGTTCTTCGGAAGCGAGGTTGGAGCCATAGCACTTAGCACAGATACCGAATCTTGCACGGCATTCGAGAGCTGTTCTGATTTCAACTTCTGTGATACCAGCTGCGATAATCTTATCTGCAGAAGCATCGTTCATGATTTCATCCTTGGAAGCGAGAACTTCGCCTGTTTCAGGATGGAGAACGTCGTTTACAGGATATCTGCCAACAAGTCTGTCCTTGAATGGCTCGATGACCTGATTGCCGTCTACGATTTCGCGTGCCATGATACCCTTTGTGCAGCCACAATCTTCTTCTCTGATGATAACGTCCTGAGAAACGTCAACGAGTCGACGTGTGAGGTAACCGGAGTCAGCAGTACGGAGCGCTGTATCAGCAAGACCCTTACGAGCACCTCTGGAGGAGATGAAGTATTCAAGAACCGAAAGACCTTCACGGAAGTTGGACTTGATTGGGATTTCGATTGTCTTACCAGCTGTATTAGCCATAAGACCACGCATACCTGCAAGCTGACGGAGCTGGTTGATAGAACCTCGAGCACCGGATGTGGACATCATATTGATTGGGTTGAACTTTGCAAGGTGGTTGGAAAGAGCGTTTGTAACGTCCTTTGTTGTCTTATCCCATTCTTCAACGATGAGACGGTAACGTTCTTCGTCTGTGATAAGACCGCGCTTGAACTGTCTGTCGATAGTAGCAACGCGCTTTTCTGTCTCTGCGATGAGAGTATATTTTGCATCAGGAATGCTCATGTCAGCAACGGAAACTGTTGCAGCACCGATTGTGGAGTACTTAAAGCCGAGAGCCTTGATCTTATCGAGAACTTCAGCTGTAAGTGCGAAGCCGTGCTTCTTGATGCACTTCTTGATGATAGCGGAAAGCTGCTTCTTGCCGCAAGTGAAGTTAACTTCGAAATCGAACATTGTTTCAGGATTTTCTCTGTCTACAAAGCCGATATCCTGTGGGATTGCGTTATTGAAGATAAGACGGCCTACTGTGATAGGAACGATCTTGCTCTTCATTTCGCCGTTGACTTCCTTGAATACTCTTACCTTGATAGGAGCGTGGATGCCAACGATACCCTTGTCGTAAGCGAGGAGCGCTTCATCTGCGTCAACAAAGATCTTGCCTGTACCCTTTTCTTCTTCATTGTCAATTGTGAGGTAGTATGGGCCAAGAACAAGGTCCTGGTTAGGAACAGCAACAGGAGCACCGTCCTGTGGCTTGAGGAGGTTGTTTGCAGAGAGCATGAGAAGTCTTGCTTCAGCCTGTGCTTCTGCAGAGAGCGGTACGTGAACAGCCATCTGGTCACCGTCGAAGTCGGCGTTGTAAGCTGTACATACGAGTGGGTGGAGCTTAAGTGCTCTGCCTTCTACGAGAATTGGTTCGAAAGCCTGGATACCAAGTCTGTGGAGTGTAGGAGCACGGTTGAGGAGAACCGGGTGTTCCTTGATGATTACGTCAAGTGCATCCCATACTTCTGTGTTAGCTCTTTCAACCATCTTCTTAGCGCTCTTGATGTTATTTGCAAGGCCGTCTGCCACGAGCTTGTTCATGATAAATGGCTTGAAGAGTTCGAGAGCCATTTCCTTTGGCAGACCGCACTGGAAGATCTTGAGGTCAGGACCAACAACGATAACCGAACGACCGGAATAGTCAACACGCTTACCGAGGAGGTTCTGTCTGAATCGACCCTGCTTACCCTTGAGCATATCGGAGAGAGACTTGAGAGCTCTGTTGTTAGGACCTGTGACAGGGCGGCCTCTTCTGCCGTTGTCGATGAGAGCATCGACTGCTTCCTGAAGCATTCTCTTTTCGTTTCTTACGATGATGTCAGGAGCCTTGAGTTCGAGGAGCTTCTTGAGTCGGTTGTTTCTGTTGATAACTCTTCTGTAGAGATCATTGAGGTCGGACGTTGCGAAGCGGCCACCGTCGAGCTGAACCATTGGTCTGATTTCAGGTGGGATAACTGGAAGCACGTCCATGATCATCCATTCAGGCTTGTTGCCGGACTTTCTGAAGGATTCAACAACTTCGAGACGCTTTGTGATACGTACTCTGTTCTGACCGATAGCGTCCTTGAGTTCTTCGCGAAGCTCTTCAGCGAGAGTTTCAACGTCGATTTCAGCGAGAAGCTTCTTGATAGCTTCAGCACCCATTTCTGCCTTAAAGTCGTCTTCGTACTTTTCTACGTAGTCTCTGTATTCTCTTTCGGAGAGAATCTGCTTCTTGATGAGTGGTGTATCACCAGGTTCTGTTACGATATAGGATGCAAAGTAGAGAACCTTTTCAAGGAGTCTTGGGGACATGTCAAGGATAAGACCCATCTTGGATGGGATACCCTTGAAGTACCAGATGTGGGAAACAGGAGCTGCGAGCTCAATGTGGCCCATTCTGTCACGTCTTACCTTGCTCTTTGTGATTTCAACGCCGCAGCGTTCACAAACCTTACCCTTGAAACGTACCTTCTTGTACTTACCGCAGAAGCATTCCCAGTCCTTTGTAGGGCCAAAGATTTTTTCGCAGAAGAGACCGTCTCTTTCAGGCTTGAGTGTACGGTAGTTGATTGTTTCTGGTTTCTTAACTTCGCCGAAAGACCATTCTCTGATTTTGTCCGGAGAAGCCAAACCAATTTTAATCGCGTCAAATGCCATATTATCCATTTTTTCTTCTCCTCCTTTTATCTTTCGTTAAATGGTTCGTCATCCATGTCGACGTCCATTTCGTAGACTTCTTCAAATTCGTTGTCGGAGAATTCTTCTGCATTGCCTTCTTCATCTTCGAAGCCGAAGCCAGCTGCAGCGAATTCCTTATCGGAAGCTACTGTATCATTTTCTCTTACGAGATTTTCATAACCATCATCGTCGTAGTTTTCGTCGAGAACGATAACTTCGCCGTCCTTGTTGAGAACGTTGATATCGAGACCGAGAGACTGGAGTTCCTTTGTGAGAACCTTGAAGGATTCAGGAATACCAGGTGTTGGGATGTTCATGCCCTTGATGATGGATTCGTATGTCTTAACTCTGCCGACGATGTCGTCAGACTTAACTGTAAGGATTTCCTGGAGAGTATAAGCAGCACCGTAAGCTTCGAGAGCCCAAACTTCCATTTCACCGAAACGCTGACCGCCGAACTGTGCCTTACCACCGAGAGGCTGCTGTGTAACGAGAGAGTATGGACCTGTGGAACGAGCGTGAATCTTGTCGTCAACAAGATGAGCAAGCTTGAGGTAGTGCATGTAACCTACTGTAACAGGATTGTCGAATGGCTCACCTGTTCTGCCGTCGTAGAGGATTGTCTTACCGTCTTCTCTGAGGCCTGCTTCCTTGAGGAGGCCTCTGATATCTTCTTCTGTTGCGCCATCGAATACCGGTGTTGCAACGTGGATACCGAGTGTCTTAGCAGCGTAGGAGAGATGAGTTTCAAGAACCTGACCGATGTTCATACGGGATGGAACGCCGAGTGGGTTATGGCAGATATCAAGTGGTGTACCATCAGGA
>JAFYNW010000225.1 GCA_017547995.1 Clostridia bacterium
GCTATGAGCGTATGCGACTATTTCAAGAATGAAATCGTTTACATCAACGTTATGGCTAATATGTCCGTTGACTGTGACTGCTGTGCAAAGGCTGAAGACCCATGCATGAAGGATATCGGTATTCTCGCTTCCACAGACCCTATCGCTATCGACCAGGCTTGCCTCGACCTTGTTATCAATTCCGATGACCCTGGCAAGGAACACCTTCTCGAACGCATCAACTCCCGCAAGGGTATCATCACTGTTGATGCTGCTGAAGCTCTCGGTTTCGCAAGCCGTAAGTACGAGCTCATCGAAGTTAAGTAAGATATCTTAAACATAATAAATCGGCGGTACCTGTCACTTTGAACGGGTATCGCCTTTTTTATCCGACCGATAAGACACGCCCCGCGACCGAACAGACAAAAATCAACATTTCCTCCTTTGCATTTGCTATAATTGTAAACGTAATAAGGAGGATAATATTATGAAGGCTATTGTGACAAAGGGGCTTGGCAAGCGTTATGGAAATATCCTTGCGGTTGACGGGCTCGACCTTGAAATTGACCATGGCGAGCTCTTTTCCCTGCTGGGTGTAAACGGCGCCGGCAAGACCACGACTATAAAAATGCTGACCTGCCTTACTCAGCCTGACGAAGGTGATGCTCTTGTGGGCGGATATAGTATTACAAAGGAAGCTGACAAGGTGAAGGGTCTGATTGGTGTATCTCCGCAGGAGACCGCCGTTGCGCCCAATCTTTCTGTTGAGGAAAATCTCAGACTTATATGCGGCATCCATGGATTTTCAAAAGAAAAGACGAATGCCAAGCTTGAGGAGCTTCGCGCTCAGTTTGCCCTTGATGAAGTATGGCACAGAAGGGCGGGCAAGCTTTCAGGCGGATGGCAAAGACGTGTAAGTATTGCCATGGCGCTCATCAGCGAGCCTGAGATTCTCTTTCTCGACGAGCCGACACTGGGACTTGACGTGCTTGCCAGACATGATTTATGGGACGTAATCCGTGCGCTCAAGGGCAAAATCACGATTATTCTGACGACTCATTATATGGAGGAGGCCGAGGCACTGTCCGACAGAATCGGCATTATGAAGGATGGACGACTTCTTGCCGTCGGCACTGCTGACCAGCTTAAGACTATAGCGAATACAGATGATTTTGAATCGGCTTTCGTGGCTATCGTAAAGGAGGGCATGATATGAGAATGGTGACTTTTGCCAAAAGATGCGCCAAGGAAATGCTCCGTGACCCCGTGAATCTCTCATTCGGCCTTGGCTTTCCGCTGGTTTTGCTCGTGCTGCTCAGCGCGATTCAGGCGAATATTCCCGTGCCGTTGTTTGAAATAAACACGCTGACGCCGGGCATCACGGTATTCGGACTTTCGTTTATAACATTATTTTCTGCAACGCTGATATCGAAGGACAGAGAAAGTGCCTTTCTGCAGAGGCTTTACACAACACCGCTCAGGGCGAGTGATTTTATTCTCGGTTACATGCTTCCGCTTTTGCCTCTCGCACTCGGGCAGGCATTCGTCTGCTATCTTTTTGCTATAATGCTCGGTCTTGGCTTTGGCATCAACGTGCTTTATGCCGTCATCGGCGCTATTCCTATGGCAGTTTTCAACATCGCTCTCGGGCTTCTGTGTGGCAGTATTCTTGGTGTAAAGCAGGTGGGCGGTGTGTGCGGCGCTTTGCTGACAAATCTTTCGGCATGGTTTTCGGGCGTGTGGTTTGACCTGAATCTTGTGGGCGGCGCTTTCAGGAAAATTGCCAATATTTTGCCTTTCGTCCATGCAGCCGAGCTTGAAAAAGCATTATTCAGCGGCAATTTCGACGTGGCATCAGAGCATATTCTGCCCGTTATAATATACGCTGTGCTTACAACGGCAGTGGCCGTGGCTTGTTTCCTCAGGCAAATGAATAAACAGTAAGGACTGATTCAATGAAATATAAGCTTATTATCGACAAGGATGCGGAGGAAGAAATAATCGCCGTCGTACACTCTCCTTCCTCGCTGACCGAGCAGATTGAAAATCTCGTCTGCAGCTTTTCAGGGGATGATTTTATTATGGGATATGGTGATGATGAGATGCGAAGGCTGAGCTACTCCGAAATCGAATGCATCACTATAATCGACCGAAAGGTCATCGCTATTGACACAGAGGGCAACCACTACCGCATTCAGGACAGACTGCGTGATTTAGAGGATATTCTGCCATCTTATTTCATACGCATCAATAAATCCACTCTTGCAAACGAGCATCGTATTGCCCGTTTTGATGCGGCTTTCAGCGGTGGTGTGGATGCGGTTTTCAGATGCGGATACCGTGAATACGTTTCCAGACGTTGCTTTGCCGAAATCAGAAGGAGGTATGAGGGAATATGAGAAAGAACGTGATGGAGTTTATCCACCGTGGGCTTGTGGCCTGCGGTTTTGTGCCACTGATTCTTGTGATTTTATACCTTATTATGCAGCATCAGGGCATTTTGCAGGTGCTGACTGTAAACGAAGTCTGCCTGAGCATTATCTCGCTCTCGCTCCTGGCATTTATTGCAGGCGGGATGAACGTTATTTATCAGGTTGAGCAGATTCCGCTTATGCTGGCTGTGCTGATTCACGGCGGTGTGCTTTACGTCAGCTACCTTGCCACTTATCTCGTCAACGACTGGCTTGAATGGGGCACCATGCCCGTTATGGTCTTCACCGCGATTTTCGTGCTGGGTTACCTTGCCGTGTGGGCTGTTATTTATTGCACTACGCGGAAGAAAACCGCTCAGCTCAATGAAATGCTCAAAAAGAAACAGCAGGCCAACGATATTGAATAGCCATTCAGGGACCATCTGTTTTAGGGTGGTCCTTTTTGCACACTTGCAATTTTACGTAAAATGTGGTAAAATTTCATTAAAATAATCCTTAAAAGGAGCTTTAAGATGAAGTTTATACATCTTTCCGACCTGCATATCGGCAAGAGACTCAACGAGTTCTCTTTTCTGCCCGATCAGGAATATATACTCGCTCAAATTACAGAAATTGTAAAAAATGAGCAGGCTGATGCCGTGCTTATTGCAGGCGACGTCTACGACAAATCTGTGCCTAGTGCAGAGGCTGTTGCACTTTTCGACCGCTTCTTATCCGGTATTACAGCCGTATGCAATGATATTTTCATTATCAGCGGAAACCACGATTCCCCTGAAAGAATCGCATTCGGTTCCCATATTATGGAAAAAAGTGGCGTGCATCTTTCCCCTGTTTACAGCGGAAGCATTGCAAAAACTATGCTTGACGATGGCAAAACAAAGGTGAACGTATATATGCTTCCTTTTGTAAAGCCTGCAAACGTACGCAGATTTTTCCCGGATAATTCCATCGAAAGCTATACTGATGCCATCGGTACTGCCATTGATAATATGGAAATAAACGTAAATGAAATCAATTTGCTTGTGACACATCAGTTTGTCACGGGTGCTTCTGTCTGCGATTCGGAAGAGCATTCTGTGGGCGGTACGGACAATGTAAACGGCGAGGTTTTCTCCTGCTTTGATTACGTGGCTCTCGGCCATATTCACTCTCCGCAGAACGTGGGAAGTGAGCGTATCAGATATTCAGGTACGCCGCTGAAATACTCGTTTTCCGAAGCAAAACACAACAAATCTGTGACTGTTATCGATATACAGAGCAAGGATGAAATTACAGTTTCTTCCATTCCTCTCACACCGCTTCGCGACCTACGCGAAATCAGGGGCAAATATGACGATATCATGCTCAAGAGCAATTACGAGGGCACAAACCGTGAGGATTACGTACACGTCATCCTGACTGACGAGGACGATATTCCTGATGCGATGGCGCGCCTGAGGGTTGTTTATCCTAACGTTATGAAGATTACCTACGATAATATGCGTACCAGAAATTCCCAGCAGATTGATGCTGATTCCGATATTTCATCCAAGAGTCCGTTCCAGCTTTTCGGCGAATTCTATAAAAAGCAGAATGGTACTGACCTCAATGATGAGCAGGAAAAATATATTGAAAAACTTATTGAATCTATATGGGAGGGCAGAAAATGAGACCTGTAAAACTTACTGTTTCCGCCTTCGGTCCTTATGCGGGACATACTGTCATCGATATGGACAAGCTGGGAAAAGATGGGATTTATCTCATCACCGGTGACACAGGCGCCGGCAAGACTACCATCTTTGACGCCATCACCTTCGCGCTTTTCGGCGAGGCAAGCGGCGACAACCGTCAGCCTTCCATGCTCCGCTCCAAGTATGCCGATGGTGATATTCCTACCTTTGTCGAGCTTGTTTTCTCCTATCGCGGACTGGAATATACTGTAAAAAGAAACCCTGACTATGATAGACCAGCAAAGCGTGTTTCCAAAAGCGGCAAGGATACCACAAAACAGACTGCCGATGCAACGCTCACCCTTCCTGACGGCTCCGTTGTAACAAAAGTCAGGGATGTGAACAGTAAAATCCACGATATTCTCGGCATTGACAGAAATCAGTTTTCACAGATTTCCATGATTGCTCAGGGCGACTTCCTCAAGCTTCTCCTTGCTGATACTAAGGACAGACAGGCCATTTTCCGTCAGATTTTCAACACCTCTCTTTATCAGACTCTGCAGGACAGAATCAAGGCTGACCTGAGCGACGTCAACCGCAAGTATGATGCTGAAAAGCTGAGCATCAGCCAGTATATCAGTGGTATCATCGGCGATGGTGAGCAGGTTGCTCTTGCCAAAGACGGAGGCATGACACTGGAGGATACCTGTAATTTATTGGAAAATATAATCGACGCAGACGGCCTTTTTGAAGGCAAGCTCAGCCGTGTTTCAAGCAGAATTGCAAGATATAGCGAGAACATCAATACTCGTCTCACGAAGGGCAATGAATGCCAGAAACTGGAAGAAAATCTTGCAGGACACAGACAGGTTTACGACAAGACTTCTGCCCTTTATCAGCTTGATAAGGCACATCTTGACGAGCTTTCAAGCCATAAGGATGAAACAGAATCACTCACCAATGCCACTGCGGCTATCGAGGCTTCCCTTCCTGGTTACGACGAGCTTGAATCAGCGTTAAACTCCCATAAAAACAACATCAGTAAAGCAATTGACCTTGACAGAGTTATCAAGGCTCAGATGGTAAAAAAGCAGGAAACAAGTCAGCTCCTTGAGGTTCTCAAATGCGAATCTGCTTCCCTTGAAGGTGCAGGGGCTTCCGTTGAAAAGCTTCACGGCAAGATGGCCCTGCTCTGTGACGAAATCAAGGATATAAACGCTCTCATCGACGACATCAAAAAATGTAATAAGATGGAAAAAGAGTACAACGCGGCAAGAAACGAATATCTCCTTGCCCGTGATAGTGCTGACCAACTTACTGCTCTTTATAACGCGAAAAATAAAGCCTTTCTCGACGGTCAGGCAGGTGTGCTTGCATCCACTCTTACCGATGGTGCGCCATGTCCTGTTTGCGGCTCGCTGAGCCACCCTTCCCCTGCTGATATTTCCGAAAACGTGCCGAGTGAAGCGGCTTTGAAAAAAGCAAAGGACGATGCAGACAAGGCAAATTCCGTCCTCAACATGCTCAGTGAAAAAGCCGGCAAGCTGAAGGGTATTTATGAAAATCAGCGTAAGACTATCGATGATAAGACTCAGCAGATTCTTGGTGAGTCTTTGAGTGATAACACAAATATGCAACTTGTCGGTCTGCTCACCGATAAAATCAGTGAAAAGAGCGATATTGAGGCGAAGATTGCTCTTGAAGAAGGAAAAATTAAGCGCAGAAAGGAAATTTCCGCACTTATTCCACAGACCGAATCCGACCTTGAGTCGACTGACAGACGAATTCTTCAGCTCAATACTGATATGGCTTCTGCACAGACTGCGGCAAAGGCGGCCGAAGAAAGCATTGCACTTCTCCGCGAAAAGCTTAGCTACTCAAGCAAAAACGAGGCTGTTGCACAGCGTGATGCTCTTGTAAGCATGAAAACCCAGATGCAAAGTCAGCTTGAAGCGGCTGAAAAGAATTGCCGTGACAAGGAAACTCAGCTTGCATCTCTCCGCGGACAGATTTCTCAGCTTGAAAATCAGCTTGAAAATGCCGAAAAAATCGACGTTTATGCGCTCAATCGCCGCAAGACTGTCTTAAGACACAGGCAGGACAGAATCAACGCGCTGATCAAGGACGTACATCACAGAATCACTTCCAACCGCACTTCCCTCAACAATATCCGCGATAAGTCAGAAAGCCTTTCGGCGCTCGAAAAACAGCTTATCTGGATGCGCGCTCTTTCCAACACAGCCAACGGCAATATTTCCGGCCAGGAAAAAATCATGCTTGAAACTTATATCCAGATGACCTATTTCGACCGTATCATTGCCCGTGCGAATACCCGTTTGCTTCTTATGACGGGCGGACAGTACGAGCTTCGCAGAACGAGCGTGGCGGCAAACAACCGCTCGCAGAGTGGTCTTGAGCTTGACGTTATCGACCATTACAACGGCACAAACCGCTCTGTACGCACGCTTTCGGGTGGCGAAAGTTTCAAGGCTTCCCTTTCTCTTGCTCTCGGTCTTTCCGATGAGATACAGAGCAATGCGGGCGGCATAAAGCTGGACACAATGTTTGTCGACGAAGGCTTCGGCTCTCTCGACGAGGAATCCCTCAGTCAGGCTATCAGGGCGCTGATGAGCATCTCGGAAAGCAACCGTCTTGTTGGTATTATATCCCACGTAGGCGAGCTCAAGAGCAAAATTGACAAGCAGATTGTCGTTACAAAATCGCAGGCAGGCGGCAGTAAGGTCAATATTGTATTATAATTCAATACATAAGAAAAAGGCAGGATATCCTGCCTTTTATTTTTACATTCTTTCCCAGTTTAATCTGTACTGTTCAATACCTTTACATTCCCCGTTTTCAAAGGTCATAACCACAATCCAAGGAAGCACTCTGCGGATTTTCATAAAATCCGTATAGCCGAAGGATTTATCGTAGTAATTGACGATTGTGGAGAGGGCTGTGCCGTGTGTACCGATGGCAATATTCTTGCCCTCGAAGCGTTTCAGGACGTCTTTCAGGGCATTTATATTGCGCTCCTGCACCTCGCGGAGACATTCGCCCGTTTCAAGCTTATACTCAAAATCTGCCCACTGCATTTCAGCAAATCCCGGGAAGTCATCAACGTAGGTATCGCAGATTTTACGCTCACGGAAGTCGTATACCGTTTCCACCTCAACCCCGATTGTGCTTGCAAAATAATCCACAGTATCAAACGAGCGCTGATATGGACTGGACAAAACTGCCGCGATTTCCTTGTCTTTGAGGAAGTTTGCGACGTGGTGCGTGTCGCCTCTGCCCTTTTCTGTCAGGGCACGGTTGACGGCGTCAAGGTCGTTGTAATCGGGCTCAGCGTGACGGATAAAATAAACCTTTGTCATATTTTGCCTCCTTTATATATCTGTGCTGTACTTTTCATCGATGATATGCGGGATTATATTGTATTCACGGCATTTTGCCATAAAATATTCGTTGTCGGCTATGGCCTCCGCCATTGTGAAGTCATTAAAAAGACGGTGCTCGACGATATTTTCATATTTTATGATATCGTCAAAGTGATTTCTGATGTAGTTTTCCGTCATCACAAGGCAGACGTATTTTATGTTTTCGAGATAATTTTCGTCAAAATCCTTCTTCCAGTCAAAAGGGACGTAACAGCCTTCCACAATGAGATTCTGATCGTTTTCGATGGCTGTTTTAATCATTTCACGCACAATCGGCCATAGCAGATTAGTCAGGCTTTCCTGACTGCTCATTGGAGTCAGGTCTGTCATTCCGCTGCGTATCAGCCCCATCTTGAGATGGTCGATGGAGAGATATGGATATCCATGCATCTTAAGCAATTTCTGCGCGAGGGCGGTTTTACCCGTATGTGATGCGCCCGTGATGATGATTACCATTGAAATCACCTCTTATTTACGATTTTCTTATGCTTTTATCCTTGCATTTAGGGCAGGTCACTTCGATTTTGCCCTTGCCCTTTGGCACACGAAAGACGTTGCCGCATTTTTTGCAGGTAAAATACTTATGAGTCTTTCTGTTTTGCCAGATTTGCTTTGCAAGAGAGATTCTGCCCTTTACGGCATTTTTCAGCCTGATATATGTATACAATTCCACACGATGTTTATGGTATTTTCTCGAAAGGCTTCTTACGAGCGACCATATAATAAGACCGTAGGCTATGAGCATCAGCCATGACATCTTTGGGAGATATGAAAGGAGCATCACGACGATTGCCGCCTTGAGCAGAAACATATTGAGCTCGTCTGTGCCGTATCGTCCTTCCATAAATCTGTTCATTTTGTATCTGAGATTTGTAAGTAAGTTTTTCATCCGGATTCCTTCTCTGACGTGATTTGTTTAATAAAATTATAGCAAAGCGGGATATATTATGCAATATATTTATTGATTTTTGCCGTGCTTTCTTGTAAAGGTGGCGGCTTTGTGCTATGATTTTATTATAGAAAATCTTATGGAGGGTGGAAATATGAAAAATCACGATAAGATACGCGCGCTTTTCCCTGTGTGCTCTGTGAAGACGTATTTCGAGGCAGGACTTTCTAACGGCGGATGCACTCTTGCCAAGGATGCCATCGATTTATATTTCGAAGAAAACTTCACGGGCGTGCTTGACGGAAAGAAGCAATGGAATGAAGCGACCGACGAGGTGCGCAACCTTGCTTCTCAGCTTCTTGGCGGCGTTAATGCCGACAATATTGCGATTACGAAGAATACTGTCGAGGGGCTTAATATTATCGCTCAGGGCTTCCCTTTTGAAGCGGGCGATAACGTTGTCATTAATTCGGATGAGCATATTTCCAACGTGATGCCTTGGCTTGCTTTGAAGGACAAGGGTGTGGAAATCCGCATTGTGCCTTCAGAAAATCACAGACTTTCCCCTGATATTATTGGAAAATATATTGATAACAAGACTAAAATCGTGGCAATCAGCCACGTGCAGGCACCGACAGGATACACCTGCGATATAAAGGCGCTGGCTGAGATTTGCCATAAGAATGGCGCTTTCCTTGTGGTTGACGCTATCCAGAGCCTTGGACTTATCGAGGTAAACGCGAAGGAATGGGGCATTGACGCTGTGTCTGCAGGCGCGCACAAGAATCTGCTCGGCCTGACAGGCACGGGACTTTTGTATATTGCGCCTCAGCTTTTGAGCAAGCTTACTCCACACTATGCAGGCTCGTCGGCTGTACGCTCGTTTGACAGAAACACATGGGAAAATACGCTCAAGGATGAAAACAACGCACGTAAGTTTGAGCTGAGCAACCTGAATTATCCCGGCATTTATGCTCTGCGTGCGACGTTGAAGTTTATTCTTGAAATTGGAATCGATGAGGTTTCGGCACACGTGAAGGCTCTTTCCAAGAGAATGAACGAGGGACTTCGTGAAATCGGATATGACGTTGCAACTCCTCTTAATGAGAGCGAAAGAGCGGGCATTACCTCGGTTGTGGTGCCTGATTTAGCACACATGAAGGCTTGGTTTGGCGAGAGAAACATTGCCATAAGCAAAATGGATTTAGGATTTATCCGCTTTGCAGTTGGCATTTTCTCAAATGATGAAGACGTGGATATTGCTCTTGAATATGCCCGTCAGTATTATATGGAGTTTGTAAAATAATGGAAATTATTGACGTTGTTGCCGCTCTCGTATGGGACGGAGATAAGTTTATGGCCTGTCAGCGCCCTGCCCACAAGGCACGCGGCCTACTCTGGGAATTCGTTGGCGGAAAGGTTGAAAAGGGCGAAAGCAAGGAGGCTGCTCTTGTGCGTGAATGCAAGGAGGAGCTTGATATTATCGTTGAGCCTATGGATATTTATATGGAGCTTGTGCACGAATATCCTGATATCACCGTCCGTCTTACCTTATTCAACGCGGTTATAAAAGAAGGCGAGCCAAAACTGCTTGAGCACAATGATATCAAATGGCTTACTCCTGCTGAGATTCCGCTTTACGACTTCTGCCCTGCAGACGAGGAGATTCTCTCCAGAATCATCGCAGACAGAGGTTAAGTTGACAAGCCCCACACAAAGTGCTACACTTGAATCATAAATCAGTTTATGAAAGGAAAAATCCTATGAAAACTCATAAAATTGCAGTTATTGCCGGCGACGGTATCGGCCCAGAGGTTATTGCCGAAGGCGTGAAGGTGCTTGAGCATATCGCTTCGCTCGATGAAAATATCGCTTTTGAATTTGAACATTTCCCTTGGGGATGTGAATACTATCTTAAAAACGGCAGAATGATGCCTGAAGATGCTATCGAAACCCTTTCAAAGTTTGACGCTATCTATCTCGGTGCGGTTGGCTATCCCGGCGTGCCTGACCATATTTCTCTTTGGGATTTGCTTCTCAAAATCCGTCATGAATTTGACCAGTACGTAAATCTCCGCCCTGTAAAGCTTCTCAAGGGTGCGCCTTGTCCGCTCAAGGACGTGAAGGAAGAGGACATCGATATGATTGTCATCCGTGAAAACAGCGAAGGTGAATATGCAGGCGCAGGCGACTGGCTTTACAAGGGTCAGCCAAATGAAGTTGTTCTTCAGACAGGCGTTTTCTCCCGCAAGGGTACGGAAAGAATCATCCGCTATGCTTTTGAATTGGCTAAAAAGGAAGGCAAGAGTCTGACAAGCATCAGCAAGGGCAATGCTCTCAACTATTCCATGGTTTTCTGGGACAAGGTATTCAATGAAGTGGCTCAGGAATATCCTATGGTCAAGACTCATCATCTTCTCGTTGACGCGGCAAGTATGTTCTTTGTAAAGGACCCTAAGCGCTTCGAGGTCGTTGTAACGTCCAATCTTTTCGGTGATATTCTCACAGACCTCGGTGCCGCTATTTCGGGCGGTATGGGTTTGGCTGCCGGCGCTAACATCAATCCTGAAGGCAAATTCCCATCCATGTTTGAGCCTATCCACGGCTCCGCTCCTGATATTGCAGGTCAGCAGGTTTCCAACCCACTCGCTTCCATCTGGTCTGTCAGCCAGATGCTCGACCATTTCGGCTACACAGAATGGGGCAAGAAGGTGCTTGACGCTATCGAGGCTGTCATGGTTGAGGCAAAATATCTCACTCCTGATATGAATGGCACTGCAAAGACACATGAAGTCGGTGCGGCTGTTATTGAAAAGCTGAAATAAGGCAGTATAAATGATTAAGGCAATATTTTTTGACCTTGACGGCACTCTGCTCAATGATGAGAAGAAAATGCTTCCCTCCACTTACAAGGCTTTGTCGTTATGCCGTGAAAATGGTGTCAAGGTGTTTCTCAACACTGCCCGTGCTCCCCTTTTAGGCAGAATGATTGACTGGGGTGAGGATGAGTTTTCCCTTTTCTATGGTGGGATTTACTGCAACGGTGCCTGTGAGCAGGTAAACGGCGGCTTTCACTACACCTTTCTCGATGGTGATATAGTTGACTTTGCCGTAGATAAGGTAAAGAATTATCCCGACCTTCATTTTGCTATGCAGACTAGGGGCGAAGTGCATCTTTTCAACCATTATCTTCCTGACACTCTGCTTGAGCCCTGGGGAATATCGCGCGATATGGCTGTTTCGACAGACAAGCCTGCAAGCGATTCCATCGTCAAGATTCTGATATATTATAACCACCTTGTGGATAACGACAGACCTCTCCCCGAGGAATTGTACGGCATTTTTGCTGAGTATTGCGGCAATCGCGCTCACGTTTATCTGACCGACAA
>JAFYNW010000226.1 GCA_017547995.1 Clostridia bacterium
AAGGCGCGGCGCTTGCGGCAAAGCTTCTTGAAATTATGAGGTAACGATGGAAAACAAGCTTGATTCTATACTTAACGACCCTGAAAAGATGAAGGCGGCTTTCGAGATGGCTTCGAAAATCGTGGGGCAGAATGGCACATCTTCCCCGCCTCCCAACATTGATTCCAACGCCCTTGCAGATACTCTGCAGAAGATGAAATCGAGCGGTGCGCTCGACAATATTCTCAGCAGTCTTTCGGGCAGACAGAGCGAAAAGGCTGAAAGCACAGTCGAAGAGCCTGAAAAGAAAAACAGCTTTGCCGATATGCTGCCCGGTATTCTGCAGATGATGGGCGGCTCGGCAAACGTCAACAGCGACAGGGCAAATCTGCTTCGGGCAATCAAGCCTTACGTCAACGAGGGGCGCTCGGGCAACATCGACCGTGCTGTCAACATGGCTGGTATGGCAAAGAGCGCGAAGAATGCGATAAAGGGCTTCAGACGATAGGGTGATGGGCGGTGAAAAATGTACAACCGATATATAAACTCTGCGGGCGGGCAGTTTTTCACTGCCGAGCCTGAGGATTATTTTCAGCAGGATGAGCCTGTTTTTAACGATAACGGACAGAATTATACTCAGAATGGCGGTCTGCGAGGGTTATTTTCCCGGCTTGGACTGTCTTTCGACATTGATACTGTTTTTCTGCTCGTGATAGTATATTTTCTCGTTGCCGATGGCGAGGATGATATGATGGAAACCTTGCTCATTGTGGCGGCACTGTTGTTTATGGGATTTTAGCGTTGATATGGTATAAATCGGCAGAAGCAAGCCCCTACCTGAGATTTTATCCGACTGCTTTTGCGGGAGGGCACAGAGACCCTCCCCTACGGGATTGTAATTGTCTATAAAATAGCACCGCAGGTACAAAAGCTATTCGGATGAAGCAACGCACATTCCGCTTTCTGCGAATTCATTTCGCTGAAAGTTGAAAGTCTTTCTCAGAAATAAAGACTGATAATCGGGGACCCCATTGAGCCTGCTCAATAGGGAGAGCGAAGCGATAATTAAAAAGGAGTGACGATGGGTCACTCCTTGGTTTTATATTTACGTTGGGTTTGTGTTGTTTGGAAGCAGGAATACGCTGTCTGCGATTTCGTCTGTGCCGATGAGAGTGACAGTCGTCTTGGCGAGAGTTTCCTTACCGTCTGCAAAGGTCACCTCGGTCACAAGGCCTGATGAAACCGAGATTACGTAGGTTTCATCAATCTGCGAATCTTCCCTTTTGCCTGTGATTTCGATGAAAAACTCACCGTTTTCCACGACAGTACGGGCATTTTCGATGCTCTCAAAAGCCGAAAGCTCTTCGTATGGCGCAACGAATGCTGCGTCATCGTATGAAAAGCTGCCCTTGCCCATCTTTTCGAAGGTGCGTTTGCCGCTTTCCCAAAGATAAAGGCTGTTGTCTGTCAGCAGATAGCATATCGTTTCCCTGCCGTTTTCCGACTGGGTAACTTTGGCT
Organism: Clostridia bacterium; assembly: GCA_017547995.1. GTDB lineage: Bacteria > Bacillota > Clostridia > Oscillospirales > Butyricicoccaceae > SIG471. The sequence continues at coordinate 1,500 of JAFYNW010000226.1, forward strand.
TTAGTGCCTTTCACAAAGCCTTCTGTCGTTGTAACTCTGCTCTTTTCACCTGAGAAAACTGTGTTTTCCGTTTTGAAATGATATTCAAGAGGTCGTCTGAGCTGAGAAACAAGAGTGAGGACGTTTTCGCTTGTCACCTCAATCTTTTCGACGATGCGGACGTTTTCGCGTCTTATATCCTCGATGTCGATATTTTCACCGTCAGCCTTCTGTGGAAGAATGATGGTTTCCTGCTGAGGTGAGGAATTGAAATAGAAGCCTGCCGCCATACCGAGAAGCGTCACAATGACGGTCAGCAGTACGGCTAAAAGCCAGCGGAATCTATTCTTCATAGCGTGCAATAATGGCTTCGATGATGCGCTTTGACGCATTGCCGTCACCGTATGGATTTACAGCTTTTGCCATTTTTGTATATTCTTCCTCATTGTGGAGGAGCATTTCTGTAACGTCGATGATATTCTGCTTGTCCACGCCGAGAAGACGGGCTGTGCCTGCCGCAATAGCTTCAGGACGCTCTGTTTCCTGACGCATAACCAGCACAGGCTTACCGAGGGATGGTGCTTCTTCCTGAAGTCCGCCCGAGTCTGTAAGCACGAGATAGGAGCGCTTGATAAGATTGTGCATATCAAACACACCGACAGGCTCGATGAGGTGTACGTTTTCGATATCGGAGAGATACTTGCCTGCCATTTCTCTTACGTAAGGAGAAAGGTGGACAGGATAGATAATCTGCACGTCAGGATTATTCTTTGCGATTTCAGCCGCAGCCTGACAGATATTGTCAAATGGCTGACCGTAGTTTTCACGGCGGTGTGCTGTCATAAGAATAGTTTTCTTTGTGTAATCGATGTGATTGAGCTCTTCACATTCAAAGGAATAATCGTCCTTCGCTGTATATTTGATGGAGTCGATTACTGTATTGCCTGTAATGTGAATTCCCTTTACAATGCCTTCGTTTTCGAGGTTCTGCGCATTTTTCACAGTTGGTGCAAAGTGCATTGCCGCGATTTTGGAAACGAGGAGACGGTTCATTTCTTCAGGGAATGGAGAATAGATATCGCCTGTGCGGAGGCCTGCTTCAACGTGACCTACGTCGATTTTCGCATAGAATGCGGCAAGAGCGCCTGCAAAGGTTGTTGTTGTATCACCGTGTACGAGGACGATATCAGGACGGTCTTTTGCGAAAACTTCTTCAAGACCGAGCATAGCCTTGGACGTGATTTTGGAGAGAGTCTGGCTCTTTTCCATAATGTCAAGGTCATAGTCAGGAGTGATGCCGAAAGCATCGAGCACCTGGTCGAGCATTTCTCTGTGCTGTGCTGTTACACAGACCATAGATTCAATCTGGTCGTAGTTTTTCATTTCGAGCACGAGAGGTGCCATCTTTATAGCTTCCGGACGGGTTCCGAAGATGGAACAGACCTTAATCTTTTTTGTTGTCTTCATCTTTTTTCACCTGTTCCTTTTCTTTTTTAATGTCGTATGCAAATACCGAGATGCCGAAGAATACGGCAAGGGCAACTGCGAGAACGAGAATGAGAATCTTTGCTTCACCAGAGGACGTAAGCACTACTGCGGAGAGGCCGAGCACTGCGGAGAGAGCATAGAGGATAGCAACCGTCTGCTTCTGGTCGAAGCCAAGGTCAACAAGTCTGTGATGAACGTGGCCGCGGTCAGCTGTGAAAGGACTCTGTCCCTTGAGAAGACGTCTGACGATAGCGAACACTGTATCGACGATTGGAAGGCCGAGCACCACGAATGGCACTGCGAAGGTTACGATTGCGTAGAATTTGAACAGACCCTGCACGGACATTACGGCCAGGATATAGCCGAGGAACATCGAGCCGGTGTCGCCCATGAAGATTTTCGCAGGATTGATGTTGAATGGCATAAAGCCGATGCAGGCACCTGCGAGAGCCGCCATAATGACTACAACGTATGCTTCGGACACGAGAGCCGCAACGAGAAGCATGGAGACAGATGCGATGGATGAGATGCCGACTGCAAGACCGTCGAGGCCGTCGATAAAGTTAACGGCGTTAATCATGCCGACAATCCAGATAACTGTCAGCGGCACGGAGAAGATGCCAAGACGGATGTAGTCATAGGAAATGAATGGGTGCGCCACGGAATATACCTTGATGCCGTGGGACACAGGGATGAGTGCGGCGCCAATCTGGACAACCAGCTTGAAGAGAGCCGGAAGCGGCTTGATATCGTCGATTACACCGAGGACGATGAGCACGACGGCACCCATGAGAATGGACTTCATCTGGATTGTGACTCTGCCGAAAAGAAGGACGGCTACCATAAAGCCGAAGAAGATTGCGAGGCCGCCCATTCTTGGAATCGGAGTCTTGTGCATTCTTCTGTTGTCCTTAGGCACGTCGATAGCACCTACGTTTTTGGCAAGAATTCGCACAACAGGAGTTGCGCCGAAGGAAATTGCCAATGCTGTTATGAAAGCAAACAGAGCTTTTACAATAGCTTCACTGCTGATGTTTAAAATAAGATCACCTGCTTTCTTTTATCTGTGGATAAAGCCGATCTTTCTCTGGACCTTATCGAGAGTGCGCTGAGCAATACGTGCTGCACGCTCTGCGCCATCCTTATATACTTCTTCAAGATAATCCTTGTTCTTGAGGAGCTCGTCTGTCTTTTCTCTTACAGGACGGAGCATATCTGCAACAGCTGTACCGACAGCCATCTTGAAGTCGCCGTAGCCCTTGCCTTCAAACTCGAGCTCGATTTCTTCGATGGACTTGCCTGTTGCAATAGAGTAGATTGTGATGAGATTCTTGATACCAGGCTGTTCGTCACAGTACTTGACCTGACCGAGACTGTCTGTAACAGCGCTCTTGAACTTCTTGATGATCTGGTCGTCTGTATCTGTGAGAAGAATGATGGACTTTTCGTTCTTGTCAGACTTACTCATCTTCTTTTCAGGCTCCTGAAGAGACATAATCTTTGCGCTCTTCTTGCCGATTACAGGGTTAGGAAGCTTGAAAGTATCGGAGTAAAGACCGTTGAAGCGGTTTGCGATGTCGCGTGCAAGCTCAACGTGCTGCTTCTGGTCGCCGCCTACTGGAACGTCGTCTGTCTGGTAAAGAAGAATGTCGGACGCCATAAGAACAGGGTATGTGAAAAGGCCTGCGTTGATATTGTCGGCATTCTTGCTGGACTTATCCTTGAACTGTGTCATTCTGGAAAGTTCGCCGAACATTGTATAGCAATTGAGAATCCATGCAAGCTCGAAGTGCTGTGGCACGTGGCTCTGGATAAACATAATATTCTTCTTAGGGTCAAGACCTGCTGCGATATATGTAGCGAGAAGGCGGAGTGTTGCTTCTCTGAGTGCCTTTGGCTCCTGACGTACTGTGATAGCGTGAGCATCAACGATAGAGTAGATACAGTTATGTGTTTCTTCCATAGGAATCCAATTGTTTATGGCTCCCAAGTAATTTCCGATAGTAAGCTTGCCTGATGGCTGGATGCCGCTGAAAACGATTGGCTTTCTCTGGTTTTCCATTTCGTATATTCCTCCTTAGGTAGTATTTTATATTTTATATACATAGGCATATTATCATAACATATATAATACCACAAAATCAATTGCATTGCAATTGTATATTTATGTTTTTTACGTTAAAAATAACCTTAAAATCAAACTGACGAGGTTTTCCTATGAAAAACGTAAAGGCTTTCAGCATTTTCACGGCTGTCACCCTCATTCTTGCGGTGTCTGCTGTATATTATTCTGCCCGTACAGAGAAATACGAGCGATATATCACCCATCTTTCCGACCGCGCCTTTTCCGACATTATAACGTCGGTCAACGCCGTTGCCACCTCACTTGACAAGATGCAGTATGCCACCGAGGGCAAGTATATGAATACCCTTGCGGCAAACGTATGGCGCGAGGCTATGGGGGCGAAGGCCGCCCTTTCCCTGCTTCCCCTCAGTGACGTTGAGCTTGACGAAACGCAGAAGTTTATAAGCCAGTCGGGCGCGTATGCCTATTCGATTCTGCAGAGAGGTCTAGATGATGACACACAGACAAATATCATGAAGCTTTCCCAGACGGCCGACGGACTGACTGAGAAATTATGGGAGGTCAAGACGAGACTTAACAACGGCGAGATTTCATTTGACCTTCTGCGTGACGATACTGACGTTTCTGTCAGCGATATGGAGGAAGGAATTTCCGATATCGAAACCGACTTCCCTGAGATGGGCAATCTTATTTATGACGGACCGTATTCCGACCATATTGAGCTGATGAAGCCGGCTTTTCTCGAGGATAAGCCTGAGGTTGAGATTGGTGTTGCCCTCGGTAATGCCCGTGTTTTTGCTCAGGATAATTCGCTGAAATA
>JAFYNW010000227.1 GCA_017547995.1 Clostridia bacterium
CAAAGCTTTTTCACAGACCTTTTCGATGAAAAGCGCCGTATAATGCCTCACGCAAAGCGTGAAATGATGAAGAATTACATTCAGGGATTTGCAATGTGCCTTGGCGGCTTTGTATTAAGCTATATCTGTGCGACAGGAGAGCAGAAAATCCTCACCTATCAGCTCCTCTTTATGATGGCATTCGCCTTTGCCATTATGCAGAGAAGGACGCTGATGAATACCGACGATTCCCACGTGCCTGACAGAGAAAAGCAGAAGATGAGAAGCCTTAAAGAGACTCTCTCAATGTGTGTCAGCGAGCTGAAGAAAAACAAAAAGTTCGCGTCGTTTCTCAGCCTTCTCTTTACCTTTTACGTATCGTGGCAGATGGCTTGGCCATTCTTCTTCATCTACGTTGTAGGACATCTGGGACACAACGAGTTTTTCAAAAATATGCTGGATTTCTCCAGCGTCATACTCTTCGGCCTGACAGCCACCTTCTGGGGCAGATACATCCAGAAAAACGGGGCGAAGAAGGCGGGGATAATCGGCTACTATACGGCGGCAATCATGCCTGCAATGCTGGTCACCCTCAATTCAACCTTCTGGCTGTGGGTCAATTACATCATAAGCGGTCTGTTCGCCGCTCCTCTTCAGCTCGGTATGTTCAACGATATGCTCGAGCAGCTGTCGGAGGAAAACAGAACGCTGGGCATCGGTATCTATAATACTGTGATACAGATTTCAGGCTTTATATCGCCGCTCATCGGCGTTGCGATATATAAAATGACAAGCATTGAGTTTACAATGATACTCTCAAGCTGTCTGCGTGTCGTTGCCGGCACACTTTTCGTTATCAGATTCATCAGAACAAGAAAAACTGACTGATTAAGCGGTGATTTGGGGAAATTATTAGCCGCTTTGGAGGAAAAGAAAAATGAATAAAAAGTTAGTCAAAGAATTAAAGACCTATCTGCTTATAGCCATCGGCTCGTCCGTGTATGCCTTCGGCTACGTGATGTTCTTCCTGCCGAATCAGATTCCGCTGGGCGGTATCATCGGTCTCGCAACAATCTTCAATACCTTGTTTGCGGCCCCTCTCGGCATCACAAACATCCTGCTCAACGCTCCGCTTCTCATCGGCGGTGTGAAAATGCTGGGCAGAGACTTCTTCCTCAGAACAATCTGGGCAATCTTCACAGCATCCGTGATGCTCGACGTGCTTCGTCCGATTGTACCTGTGTACAGCAATGAAAAGCTGCTCGCCTGCCTTTACGGTGCAATCATCATCGGCGCAGGCTTCGGTCTTGTGCTCAAGGCCGGCGGCTCGTCAGGCGGCACAGACGTTCTGGCAAAGTTCTTTGAACAGAAATGGTCGGTCAACGTAGGCCTTACAAATCTTGTGACAAACGGCGTCATCATCGGTGCCAACGCCATCGTATATCAGAATATCGAGTCGGCATTCTACGGCATCATCGGCACTTACGTCACAGGCATCGTGATGGATAAGATGCTTTACGGCGGTGACGTGCAGAAAAACGCATTTATCATCACAAACAAGCCTCAGGAGATTTCCGACGTTATCATGCACACAACAGGCCACGGCGTAACCTGCATGGATGCAAAGGGTATGTATTCGGGCAACGAAAGAAGCGTGCTTATGACAGTCGTCAAAAAGCACGAAACCTCGGCACTCAAGGACATGGTTACAGAAACAGACCCTCTGGCATTTATGATTCTTTCCGATGCAACAGAGGTGCTGGGCTACGGCTTTAAGAAATATGAATCAGAACTTGTAAAAAAGAAGGATAAACAGAAATAATGGCTAAGAAAACTAATACAAAAAAGGGCAGAAAGCCTAATAAGAAAGACGAGCTTCAGGCAAAGAAGGACAAAATCGACCTTGCCATCATTGGCATCGGCATCGTCGTAGGTCTTTTCGTCGGTATGATTGTGTTTACAGCGCTCAACGACAGCGACCCTGTCGATGCAATTGCAGTACGATATGACATCGAGGGCGGCGGCATCAGCGAAACGATGAACGTCGGTCTGCGCTGTGAGGACCTTTATACGGGCATCAAGGAAACCGAAGGTATGGGCTTTGACGTGGACGGCAATCTTGTGACAGTCAACAAGCACAAGGCGGCTGAATTGGGCGGCAAATACTGGACAGTATCTGTCGGCGGCGAAGACGTGACAGATTCCCTTGAGGACGTAAAAATCGAAGAAGGCATGGTAGTATTCTTCAAGCTGGTAATTGAATAAAAAACAAAGCCATCCGTAAGGGTGGCTTTTTGTATGTTTGTCTGCAATGTCATTCTGAGGCGCAGCCGAAGAATCTCCCGCGGTGCATTCGTGAATGCAACCTACGCAAAACGTATGACAGAGGCTTGTGTACGCCGCAAAACGTAGGGGACGGCGCCCTCGACGTCCCGCAAAACGTATGGCGATGGCTTGTGTATGCCACAAAACGTAGGGGACGGCGCCCTCGACGTCCCGTAAGCACGTAGTGCGACCTTATCAATGGCATCGCAGATACCTTAACCCACCGAAGGTGGATTTCACTCGCGAAGCGAATTTCACCTGCGACAGCAGATTTCACCCGACAAAGTCGGATTTCACTTTCTGCAGGGGACGGCAGAATAATCGTGGTGCACCGCATTCTACTTTGCAGAGTCATTGACTTTGACTTTTTGGTGTAGTATAATATATATGGTGGTAATTGGTTATCCGCCACCAATGAAAAAAGAAAAGGAGAATCATTATGAAATTCGAAACCAGCATTCAGGAACTCAAAAATGAAGTTCTGACAGCGGTGGCAGAGAATGTATACGGTGAAAAAGGCGAAGTAGACCTTCTTGAAATTCCGGAAAGAATCATTCCTGGCCCTGAAGCACGCGCAAGATGCTGTATTTATAAAGAAAGAGCAATCGTAACAGAAAGAATCAAAATCGCTATGGGCGGCGACGATACAAACCCTAATATGGTCGAAGTCCTTCCTATCGCTTGCGACGAATGTCCTGTTACACAGATGAGCGTTTCCGACGCATGCCGTGGCTGTATTGCCCACAGATGTCAGAATGCCTGCCCTGTAAACGCTATCACATTTGTCGACCATAAGGCACGTATCGATAAGAAGAAGTGCATCAAGTGCGGCAAGTGTCTCAATGCCTGCCCATACGGCGCTATCATCAAGCAGCTCCGTCCTTGCGAAAGAGCTTGTCCGGTGGGGGCTATCTCCATGGGTGAAAACGAAAAGGCTCACATCGATAACGATAAGTGTATTTCCTGCGGTGCTTGTGTATATCAGTGCCCATTCGGCGCTATTATGGACAAGAGCTATATGACTCATACAATCAAGTTCCTTATGGATGAAGGCACAAAGGTACACGCTATCATCGCTCCATCCATCGCAAGTCAGTTCCAGCCTGCAACAATGCCTCAGGTTATCGCGGGCATCAAGGCTCTCGGCTTTGCAGGTGTATTTGAAGCAGCGTTGGGCGCAGATATGGTCGCTCTCAAGGAAGCTGAAGAGCTCGTTGAAAAGGGCTTCCTCACATCCTCCTGCTGTCCTGCATTCGTAACTTACATCAAGAAATATTATCCAAACCTCGAAGAGCACATTTCCCACAACTATTCTCCAATGGTTGAAATGGGTAAGCGCATCAAGGAAAAGGACCCTGAATCCAAGGTTATCTTCATCGGTCCATGTATCGCAAAGAAGGAAGAGGTTCTCAAGGGCAAGGGCGCAGGCATCATCGACTACGCTATCACTTTCGAAGAACTCCTCGCTATGTTCTGTGCAAAGAATATCGAGCTTACAGAGCTTCAGGGCGAAGAACTCGATACAGCTTCCTACTTCGGCAGAATCTTCGCACGCAGCGGCGGTCTTGCTGATGCAGTAAAGCAGGCTCTTGCTGAAATGGGCATCAGAGAAGATAAGTTCCAGCTCAAGGGTCAGACTTGCTCCGGTATTCAGGAATGTAAGCTCGCTCTCCTCAAGGCTGAAAAGAAGCTTTCCGACGTAAACTTCATCGAAGGTATGGCTTGCGTACAGGGTTGCATCGGCGGTCCTGCTTGCCTTTCCCACGGTATGAAGGATAAGACAACTATCGATAAGTACGGTGAAGAAAGCGGCCACAAGACAATCAAGGACGCAGTAAGAGATTTCGAAACAAGATAAATGATATAAGAAAAAGCCACTCATTCCGAGTGGCTTTTTTATGTGTAATTCCGTAGGGTACGGCATTTATGACGTACCGCCCTATCCAATGTGATTTATCACACCATAATATCTCGTAGGGACAATTCACGAATTGTCCGCGGTGCATTCGTGAATGCACCCTACACAATATTCCTTGCCTCCCTCTGAGGAGGGAGGTGGCTTGCAAAGCAAGACGGAGGGAGAGAAACCCTAATCAATGCGTCGCAGACACCGCAACGTTTGCCGCAGGCAAACACTTCATGGCGTTAGCCGCTTCACTTCTTCACGTGCAACGCACACTTAATTTACTTACTCAGCGTCCAGCCTTCGTCGTTATGATAAATCATCTTCTTTGTCATACCGCCGTCGACAGTGAAATTCTGCCCTGTGATGAAAGAGCTTTCCTTCGAGCAGAGGAAGCACACCATATTTGCAATATCGTCAGGCACGCCTACACGGTTTACAGCGTGCTGGGAGTTGTCCGCCCCCTCGAATGTGTTGCCGAGGGTATCAATCCAGCCGGGAGAGATACAGTTGACACGGATGCCCTTGTCCTCCAGACTCATCGCCATAGCGTGAGTGAGCGAAACGACAGCGCCCTTCGCGGCAGAATAGCTTTCGGTGTCCTTCTGGGACATAAACGCTCTTGTCGATGCTATGTTGACAACAGCACCGCCCTCGTTGAAATGCTCCATAAACATCTTTGTCAGGATATAAGGAGTGCCCACGCTGACACGCTGTGCGTGGAGAAAATCCTCAAGCGAGCAGTCTGACAAAAGCCCGTTTTTGCTTTCGCTTACGTTGTTGATGAGATAATCGATTTTGCCGTATTTACTGAGAATCCTGCTTACGCAGTCCCTGAGAAACGTTTCGTCGGCAACGTCACCCTTTAAGAAAAGGTCCGAGCCGAAAATTTCATCATTCTTGTCGATATTGACAACCCACGAGCCGTGCTCCCAGAATTTCTTCATGGTCGCAAGACCGATACCGTGACTGCCGCCTGTGATGACGGCAACCTTACCGTTAAAATCCATAACTAACCTCCTTCTCTTTTTGTCTGCATAAGCCCCCAATGCCGCAGCAGATTTATAAATCCATTATAGCCCAGACCGCTTATATTTTCAAGATTAAACGACAACTAATTAACCAAAAAGCCTTTAATTTTATTTTACTTTGTGGTATAATGGTATATTATAATACGGGCAGTATGCCTATGTGAAAGGAGAGAGGAAAAAGGGATGAAAAATCTTGGCAAAGCCATCAGCTCGGTCATGGTCATAACCCTGATATGCAGAGCGCTGGCGCTCGTTTCAAATCAGTTTTATATTTCATATTTCGGCGCGTCCGATACACAGCTCAATATCTATTCCTATGCCGTTTCGGTGCCTAACATCATCTTCAATTCTCTCGGCACAGCAATCTCAACGGTAGTCATCCCGATTTTCGCCGCCCTTATGGCAGAGAAAAAGAAGGGAGAGGCCGATAAGTTTGCCTCCAACGTGCTGACCATCTTTGGCTCAATCATCCTCGGTCTTATCGCAATCGGTATGTGCCTCGCGCCAATTCTGCCAAAGTTTACCGACTTCAATTCGGGCGCAAACTATGATTTCACAGTCAAGGCTCTTATGATAATCATGCCGGTCATGCTTTTCTACGGTATCAGTTACGTATTCCAGGGTATTCTGCAGTCCCTCGGCAGCTTTTCCATCGTGGCGGCAGTGTCATTGCCATCAAGCCTTATCATCATCGCCTACGTTGCTCTTTTTGCCGATAAATACGGCGTCACAGGCCTCTTGTGGGCAACCTTCCTCGGCTTATTCATGCAGGCAGCCATCCTCATTCCGCCTGCAATAAAGAAGGGCTTCAAGTTTACCTTAGGCTTCGACCTTAAAAATCCACACATCAGACAGGCATTCTCCCTTATCGGTCCTGTCCTTCTCGGCTCGGGTGCATTCCAGATAAATATGTTTTATAACGTCACCCTGATTGCCAACTTTGAAAATACAGTAACTCTGCTTACCTTCGTGCAGAATCTCGTCCTCAATACAGTACTCGCCGTCGTATATTCTGTCACAGCGGTGCTTTATCCGAAGATGACGACAGAGCTTGCCGAAGGCAACAGAGAAGGCTATAAAAATACCCTTACGGGCGGCATCAATTCCTTCGTATTCCTCTTCCTGCCTGCAACAGTTGGCATGGTGCTTGTGCGTAATCCTCTCCTCAACCTCATCTCAGGCTACGGCAAGATGACGGCGCAGGATATCGACACAGCAGGTATTATCCTCGCCCTCTATTCGTGTGCATTCGTTTCAATCGCTCTCAAAGAGCTTCTCGACAGAGCGTTTTTTGCCGGCAAGGACACAAAAATCCCTGCCGTTTGCGGCTTTATCACCATCATCACCAACGTGATTTTCAGCCAGATTGCCATCCGCTTCATCGGGGCATACGGCGTGCCGCTTTCGTATACACTTTCATCCTTCAGCGCCTGCGGTTTCCTGCTCGTCAAAATGCGCGGAAAAATCGGCACTTACGGCAAGGAAAGTGTGAAAAATCTCGCAGTATCGGTCATTTCGGCATCCCTTATGGGTGTTGCTGTATGGCTTACAAATAATATGATGCCATCTTTAGGCGGCATCATCGGCAGAGTCATCGCCCTCGGTGTGCCGGTAATGGCTGGCGTCATCGTCTATGGCATCTGCTCAATCGTCTTTAGGAATCCTGTGGCAATGAGTGTCATCGGCAAACTGAAAAGGAGATAAAAATGAGAATAGCATATCTTATCAACTACGCCGGCGCAGGCGGCACTGAGAAATATGTCAAGATAATGTCTCAGGCGGCAAGGGAAGCCGGTCACGAAGTCATCTTCATCTATAACGAAGCGGGCGCGCTCACAGAATATATGAAGAATGAAGGCGTCAAGTCCTACACTCTTGAAATGAAGAGTCCATTCGATATCAAGGCGGCAAAGGCTCTCGCGGAAATCACAAGGAATGAGAAAATCGACCTTGTCCACGTCCAGTTTCCACGAGAAAACTACATCGCCATTCTTTCAAAATTATGGTATAACGTCAAGGTCATCTTCACCTGTCATCTGCTCTATGAGCCAAATATCCTCTGGCGCGTGACCAACAGCGTTATGACACGCTTTGACAAAAACGTCATCGCAGTGTGCACACCTGTCAAGAATCTTCTTGTGAAAAACGGCATCAGCAAAAATAAAATCACAGTGGTCTACAACGGCATCGTGCCGCAGAATAAACGTACAAGCGAGACCGACATCCGCAAGGAGCACGGCCTTACAAGCGAAGACTTCCTCTGCGTGTTATTGGGCAGATACACAGCCGAAAAGGGCATCGACTTCCTGGTCGACGCTTTCGAAAAGCTGAGAGGCAAGGCAAAGTGCATCATCCTCGGTGAAGGCCCTCTCTTTGACGATATCAAGGCTAAAATCGAGGAAAAGGAGCTGACTGATACAGTAATTCAGGCAGGCTACCGCACAAACGTCTTCGATTATCTGCTTTCTGCCGACGTTTCCCTCAATTCATCCAACAGCGAAGCCTTCAGCTTTGCAATCCTCGAGGGTATGGCGGCATCGCTTCCTACTGTTGCAACAGACGTAGGCGGCAACGGTGAAATGCTCAAGGGCTTCGAGCCTTGTGGTGAAATCGTGCCGTATGGCGATGCAGATGCATTCGCAGATGCAGTCGACGTGCTGATGAGCGATTCTGCAACCTATGATAAATACGCGAAAAACGCGCTTTATAACCTCAATAACCATTTCCATCTGGATATAATGATTAAAAAGACACTTGAAATGTACAATTAAGGAGAATTAAAAATGAACAAGAAAATTTTCGGTAAGCTCAACTGGGTTGACCTCATCATCATCGTCGCAGTTATCGCAGCGGCAGCAATCGTAGGCTATAAGATGTTCCTCAAGCCAACAGCAGCAGTTTCCACAGACACGTCCACAAAGATGGAGCTCACATTCTTCGTTGAAGAATCCCCTGAATACGCAGCTTCCCTCGTGCAGGTAGGCGACAGAGTTTACGACGAAACAATGAACTGTGTTCTCGGCACAGTAACGTCCGTTGAACTCGGCGAAAGCTATTCCTTCGGCACAAACTCCGACGGTATCATCGTACGCTCTGGTAAGCCTGGCTACAACAGCGTAAAGATTACAAGTGAAGTAAACGCAACAGAATATGAAAACGGCGTTATGGTCGGCGTAACAAAGTACGGCGTTGGTCATACCTTCACATTCTATGCAGGCAAGGCTAAGCTCTATGGCAAGCTTGCAGGTATTGGCGGTGCAAACTAATGAAAAACAGCTATTTTCTTGGACTGCTCTCCAAGGACAGTAAGCTGCAGAAACTCTTTGAAAACAGCCTTCTTTACAGCATTTTCTCTGTAATCGTCGCATGGTGTATGAAAATTGCCCGTACGATTTTCAGAAAAATGGGCGGCTACGACAGTATGTTCTATAAGCTCATTCTCAAGCCGCTGTTTAAGCATTTTCACAGAGTGCTCGGTCTTTTCCTCATCGTTATGATAATCACGCCGCACCATTACTGGCAGAACAGCTATGCTCTCCTCGGTGCATTCGGTCTTTTCGCCCTCTTTATCTTAAAGGTAATCCTCGAGCGTGATGCAAAGTTCAAATCCATTCCGCTTCCTGTCTGCCTTTTCGTACTGGCAGTCATGGTCGGTGTGCTGGTCAGCCCTGACAAGGGCTCCTCGGTGAGAAACGCCCTCTTCTATTTCACAGCAATCATCCTGTCCCTCGACGTTATGAATGCAGCCGACACCAACGATAAGCTCCGCGAGCTTATGTGGTGCCTCTGGTTTGGTCTTATGATGACAAGCCTCTATGCCGTATATCAGGGCATCGTAGGCGTCGAAGTTGACCAGTCCCTCACAGATACAACTCTCAACGCAGGTATGCCGGGCAGAGTTTACAGTACATTCGAAAACCCTAACAACTATGCAGAGCTCATCGTAATGCTTCTGCCATTCACAGCGGCTCTTGCATTCATCACAAAGAATAAGTGGCTCAAGCTGGGTCTTTTCGCATCGATGGCCCTTCCACTTGCAGCAATCGCGCTGACACTCTCCCGCTCGGGCTGGCTTGCCCTCGGCGGTGCAATCGTGGTATTCATTCTTGTGTACAAGCCTGTGCTTATCATTCCTATGGTGGCTCTCGGCCTTGTGGCAATTCCGTTTTTGCCTGACACAATCATCCGACGTGCTTCCACAATCGGCTCGATGAACGACTCATCAAATAAATACCGCATCTATATCTGGGAAGGCTCTATGAAGATTATCCGTGATTACGGTGTTACAGGCATAGGCCTCGGCCCTGACAATTTCGGCATTATCTATCCTTCCTATGCAAATCTTCTTGCCATCAACGCAAGACATTCCCATATGCTCTATATGCAGGCAATCATCGAAATGGGCATTTTAGGCTTTGTTTCCGTCATGTGGACAGTGCTTGGCACAATGAAGGAAACGTGGGCGGCGCTTAAAAAGAAGTGGTCCCAGCCAATCCACAAGTTTACAGGCTATGCCCTCATCTCTGCAATGTGCGGTATGGGTGCTATGGCATTCGTCGAATATATCTGGTATTATCCAAGAGTGCTTTTCGTATTCTTCACAGTACTCGGTTTAGGCTTTGCCACAGTTAATTTAGTAAAAAAAGAGGAAAATCACGATGAATAGTGATATTACGTTTGAAAAAGGCTCCCGCTTTTTAGTCACAGGCGGTGCAGGCTTTATCGGCAGCAATATAGTTGAAAAGCTTCTTGAGATGGGATATTTCGTCCGCGTCCTCGATAATCTTTCCACAGGCAAGATGGCAAATATCGAAGCCTTTATGGAAAACAGCAATTTCGAGTTTATGAAGGGCGATATCCGCAAGCTTGACGACTGCACAAAGGCTGTGGAAAATATCGACTACGTGCTTCATCAGGCGGCTTGGGGCTCTGTCCCTCGCTCTATCGAGGAGCCGCTCGATTACAATGAAAACAATATTACAGGCACGCTCAATATGATGGAGGCATCACGCAACGCAAAGGTTAAGTCCTTCGTCTATGCATCATCCGCGTCCGTCTATGGCGACGATGCCCTTCCTGTCAAGGTTGAGGAAAGCATCGGCAAGATGCTCTCCCCTTATGCATTCACAAAACTTGCCTGCGAGCATTACGGCTCACTTTATGCATCCCTCTACGGTCTCAATACAGTCGGCCTTCGTTATTTCAACGTTTTCGGCAAGAATCAGGACCCAATGGGCGCGTATGCCTCTGTAATTCCTAAGTTTATCAAGGAAATCATCAAGGGTGAAAGCGTCACAATCGATGGCGACGGCGGTCAGACACGCGACTTCGTCCATATCGAAAACGTCGTGCAGGCAAACCTTCGCGCCGCCCTCTATGGCGAAAAGGCGAAGGGTATGGTTTTCAACGTTGCTTACGGTGACACAGTAACTCTCCTTGAGTTTTATAACGAGCTTAACAGACTTCTCGGCAAGGACGTTAAGCCAAACTTCGGCCCTGTCCGTCCGGGCGACATCCGCCACAGCAGTGCCGACACAAAGAAGATAAGAGAAGTCCTTGGCTATGCCCCTGAGGTTTCCTTCCTCGATGGCCTTGCCAAGACAATCGAATGGTATAAAAACAATTTGTAAAGTGAGGTAAGGATGGAAAATAACGGATTTTTGCCTATAAACAAAAAAGAAATGACCGACCTCGGGTGGTATTATTACGACTTCCTCCTCATCACAGGTGATGCATACGTCGACCATCCTTCCTTTGGTGCGGCCGTAATCTCCCGTGTCCTTGAAAGCAAGGGCTTCCGCGTTGCAATTCTCTCTCAGCCACAGAATAAGACAGACCTTGAAAAGATGGGCAAGCCTCGTCTTGCAACACTCATCACAGCGGGTAACATCGACTCTATGGTTGCTCATTATTCCGTCGCAAAGAAGCGCAGAGCAAAGGACAGCTATACAGCAGGCGGCAAGGCGGGCAAGCGCCCTGATATGGCGACTGTTGTCTATACAGGCTATTCCCGCGAAGCTTTTGGTGACACACCTGTAATCCTCGGCGGTATCGAAGCATCCCTGCGCCGTTTCGCTCACTATGACTACTGGAAGGACGAAGTGCTTCCTTCAATCCTCGTCCAGTCGGGTGCAGACATGCTCTGCTTCGGTATGAGTGAAACCTCCATCGTCGAAATCGCAAACCGTCTCAAGCGCAAGAAGAAGCCTTGCGATATGACAGACATCCGCGGCACAGCATTCCTGACTGAAGCGCCACCGACAGGCGACGACGTGGTTGTAGTGCCATCATTTGATAAAATCATCGCTGAAAAGCGTCAGTACGCAAAGTTTGCCAATATGGTCCAGCAGGAGCAGGACCACGTGAGAGGCCATATCATCGTGCAGGAGCAGGAAGAAGGGCTCTTCCTCGTTCAGCAGAAGCCTTCCATTCCGCTCGAAACAGAGGAGCTTGACAAGGTCTACGCTCTGCCGTATATGCGCTACTATCATCCTTCCTACGAAGAACGCGGCGGTGTTGCCGCTATCGAGGAGGTTGAACATTCCATCATCCATAACCGCGGCTGCTTCGGCTCGTGTAATTTCTGCGCCCTCGCTCTCCATCAGGGCAGATACGTAACCTCCCGTTCACATGAATCTGTGCTTGAAGAAGCACATAAAATCGTCAATGGCCCTCGTTTCAAGGGTTATATCCACGACGTCGGCGGCCCTACAGCCAACTTCCGCCGTCCTGCCTGCAAGAAGCAGAAAAAGGTCGGCACCTGCAAGGACAGACAGTGTCTCTATCCTACACCATGTCCTAACCTCGATGCAGACGAAGGTGATTACCTCAAGCTTCTGACAGAAATCCGCGAAATCAAGGGCGTCAAGAAGGTGTTCGTCCGCTCCGGTATCCGCTTTGACTATATGCTTGCAGACAAGAAGAGCCAGTTCTTCTCCGAGCTTGTAAAGCATCACATTTCCGGTCAGCTCAAGGTTGCTCCTGAGCATATCAGCCCTAACGTGCTTTACTATATGGGCAAGCCAAACGTGGAAACCTATGAAAAGTTCTGCGAGCAGTATAAGAAGCTCAATGAAAAGCACGGCAAGAATCAGTTCCTCGTGCCATATCTTATGTCGTCCCATCCTGGCTCTGACCTTAAGGATGCCATCACTCTGGCTCTCTACCTCAAGAAGAATAAGGTTGTGCCTGAGCAGGTGCAGGACTTCTATCCGACACCGGGCACACTTTCCACTGCAATGTACTATACAGGCTTTGACCCACGCACAATGAAGCCTGTCTTCGTTGAAAAGAGTGCGGAAGGCAAGGCTATGCAGAGAGCCCTCCTTCAGCCACGCAACCCTAAAAACCGTGCCCTTGTTGTCAAGGCACTCAAGAAGGCAAAGAGAGAAGACCTCATCGGAAAGGGTGGACTTCTTTAATGAAGCCTTGGGAAATCGTTAAAAAATACGGCGCAAGCGATTCGTATATGACAGACGGATTCATCTGCGCCGTTTTCCCATATCTGCCCGAAAAGCCAAGCGAGGGCAATATTTCCCTCTATGCCAGAGGGCAGGACTATCATATATGGGTAAAGCAAAGCTTAAACAAGGCTGTGGAAGAATTGCAGGCGCAGTATCCCGACAATTCCTTCAAGGCCTATACCGATACCTCACCTCACGATGAGGTGATGATTGCGTATAAATGCGGCCTCGGTGCGCTGGGCAAAAACCGTCTGCTCATAACAGACGATTACGGCTCCTACGTTTTCATCGGCATCATCGAAACCGACCTTGAAAATACCGCACAGCCACGCGAAATGCGTCATTGCATCGGCTGTAATGCCTGCATCAAGGCTTGTCCGGGGTGTGCCATCAGCGAAAATGGGGTGGACAATAAAAAATGCCTTTCGGATATCACACAAAGACGAAGCGATTTGAGTGAAGATGAAAGCGAAATGGTGAAAAATCACAGCCTTATCTGGGGCTGCGATACCTGTCAGCTTGTCTGTCCGATGAATAAGGGGGCAAAGCACAGCGAGGTGCAGGAAATTATTCACACACTTACTCCACAGGATGTGGATATTTCCGACAAGCAATTCCGCAAAAAATACGCCGACTTCGCCTTCTCCTTCCGCGGAGTCAAACCCCTCAAAAGAAACCTCGAACTGAAGAAATAAATCTGCTTTGACAATGTCATTCTGAACGAACACGTAGGGGACATTCACGAATGTCCCGCGGACAAATCGTGATTTGTCCCTACATTACCACATCAAAAAAGACACCCCATACGGAGTGTCTTTTCTTTTACATATTTTCGTATTTTCTGAAAAAGCTCAGCAGACCTTGCTGGCATTTCTGCTTATCCGTTGTATAGCTCAGTCCATGACCTGCGCCTTCAACACAAAGCCAGTCTTTTTCGCCCTTGTAAATGCCGTAATTATATCTGCCCATCTCCACAGGCACGAAATCGTCCTCCGCACCATGCACGAAAACAATCGGCACGCGCGCATTTTCAAATGCTCTGCGCGTATCAGGCGTACGCATATCGTAACCCAATTTAATACGGCAGATGAGATTCGTGATATACAGCACAGGGAAGGCAGGAAGATGGAAATTGCGCTTGAGAATGTGCTTGCAGATGTCCCACTGGCTTGTAAAGCCACAGTCGGAAATAACGCCGCGCACGTTTTTCGGAAGAGCAAGTCCAAGGGCAAGCATAGCAGTCGTAGCGCCCATCGAAACCCCGTCGATGAAAATCGGGAGCTTAAAGAAGCGCTCGTCCACCATATCGAGCCACCTTGCAAGGTCGAGGCTTTCCTTCATACCGAAGGTGATGTATCGTCCCTCGCTCTTGCCGCAGGCGCGCTGGTCGATGAGAAGCACGTGACAGTTGTTGTCGAGATAAAAGTTTGCCACCATAGCCATATCCTTTATGCCAAAGCCTTTGTAGCCGTGGACGCAAACCACGATGCGCTCAGGATTTTCGCAAGGGAAGAAATCGCCGTGAAGCTTCAGTCCGTCAGCGCTTGTGATGGAAACATCCTCGTGAGGACGGGCAAGAAGCACCTCGCGCTCACACTTCAATTCCTCGCGAAGCTTGTCGAAAGCCGACTTATTGCCCATATTAAGACGCTTTTTCTTGCCGATTGGCCTGAATTGATTGTCGCAGGCAAAGCAAAACATATAATAACTGCCGCCAATGGCAACAATAAGCAGAAGAATAAAAATCAAAGCAATATATTTCATAATTTATCCGCCGATAACAATCCAGAGGCCCGAAAGCGCCATAAAGCCGTAGACGTACTTCTTCATAGCCTCGCCGTTGAGCTTTGCATAAACCTTAGTGCCGAGAGTTACACCGCCAAGCAGACCGATTACAGTGGCAATAAACATGAAAAGTGAAATGCTTGGGAATGTGCCCGTGATGATTCGCATCGCGATGGTTACAAGGTTGTTGAAGAAGAAATAAGTCTGAATCGTCGCCATATACTCTTCCTTATTCCTGAGGGCGGAAAGGTAGTAAAGCACCATAGGAGGTCCGCTGATGGAGAAAAGACCGCCGCCCGTGCCCGAAATAAAGCCTGCGATAGCGCAGTTGAGGAGGGTAGGCTTGATTTTGACCTTGTTGCTGAAAAATACAAACCAGATTGCAAGGAAGAAGAGCAAAACGCCCAGGATTCTTCGCATGGTTGCAAGCTCAAGGCTCTTTGTCAGCTCGATGGCTGTATATGTGGAAATGGTTGCGAAAACCATTGGAATGATAACCTGCTTCCAGTTTACCATCCTGATTCGTCTCACAACGTTTGCCACGTTGCCCACTGGCGAGGTTGTCAGCGAGAGGGCGGAAGCCACGTTATATGGCAGGAAGTATGGCGAAATCGCCATAAACATAATGGCATAGCCGAAGCCTGTAGTCGACTGAATAAATGCACTGACGAATGAGGTCAGAAATAATAGCAAAACTGTCATTTATTGTTCCTTTCTGTTGGAAAAAGTAAATCTTTATATAACATTATATTCCCGAAACGTAAAATTTGCAATATCTATCTTTACTTTTGCGGCAAAAGCAAGTATAATTAAAGTTACTATGATCACAAGTAGCCGCTGAGTAAATCAGAGTATGTTCAGCGGTGAGATATTTTTTCGCCAGAATGGATAAAAGCCGCAGGCGATACTTTGTGTATCAACGAGGATTTTTAGCCATAAATGGTGAAAAAAAGAGCCACTGATGGATATGCTATTGATTTGTGAAGTGGCTACAAAAAAGGAGAGAAAAAATGAAAGCATATACAGACGTACTTATAAATAAAGTTGAAGGCGGCCATAAGTGGTGGCGTCCGGACCCTGACATGCCTCTCATGCACTATGAAGCAAAGCACGTCAGCGACAATATCTACATCATGTGGATGGAAACACGCGCTATGAGAAGACGCTGTGCATATCCTTGCGTAATCGTTGAAGACGGCGACGTTATGGTGTTCAAGCCATCCAAGAGCATTGGTGCAGGTGCTGAAAATGCTGCTATGCTCAAGCGCTGGGCCCTTCTTGTAACTCCACAGAACATCGAAACAGAATGGATTGTGGGTGAAGTTGACAAGGACGTTTTCGGTGAACGCTATAAGAAGGCACAGAACGGCACACTTTTCGGTGAAAACACAGAAGAAGCTTCCGAAGATACAGAAGAGGTCTCCGAATAATGATTTTATCCGATAAAACCATTATCAGAATGCTGAAAGAGGGCACACTTGGCATCGAGCCTGTGGACGAAGCACAGATTCAGCCTGCCAGCGTTGACGTGCGCCTCGGCAACACGTTCAGCATCGTTGAGGATTCCCCGACGGGCAAAATCGGCATGGACGAAGAAATAAAGTACAAGACCATCGAAACAGATACCTACGTGCTGCTTCCGGGTCAGTTTGTCCTTGCCACAACTCAGGAATATTTCCGCCTGCCTGACGACCTTACAGCCTTTGTCGAAGGCAGAAGCTCGCTGGGCAGAATGGGTCTTTTCATCCAGAATGCCGGCTGGGTCGACCCTGGATTTGAAGGCGAAATCACTCTCGAGCTTTTCAATGCAAACCGCTGTGCCATCGAGCTCAAGGCGGGCAGAAGAGTGGGTCAGCTTGTTTTCGCAAAGCTTGACGATAAGGCACTTAACCCATACCGCGGAAAATATCAGGGACAGCGCGGCGCAACAGGCTCCCGTGTCTATATGGATAAAGAATAATATAAAAGATAAAATAAAAAAGACCTCACCCGAGGTCTTTTTTTGTTATTCACCATTCATTAAATCGTAGGGGCGAGCATCGCTCGTCCGCGTTTATACTGTCATTCTAAGGCAAAGTCGAAGAATCTCCTGCGATTTGAACAATCTGTGTAGGGGACGGTGTTTACAACGTCCCGAAAAATCGTAGGGGCGAGCATCGCCCGTCCGTGTTTATACTGTCATTCTGAATCACGTTACGAATCTCCTGCGATTTGAACAATCTGTGTAGGGGACGGTGTTTACAACGTCCCGA
>JAFYNW010000025.1 GCA_017547995.1 Clostridia bacterium
ATAGCCTTCTCCTTGAGGAGAAGGTGGCTTGCAAAGCAAGACGGATGAGGTGTAGCCCATAGGGCGTCTTATTAAATAATCTCTCTGTAATATGTATAAAAAACATCCGAAAGGAATTACTGATATGAATGCTGAATGTTTAATCTGCAAAGCGCCTCTTGAATATCTCACAGAATCTGTAATGATGGAATGTGAAATCTGTCATAAGCAGGAACTGAGCAACTGCCGTTGTGTAAACGGACATTACGTATGCTCCGAATGTCACACAGCAGGTATCGACGTGATTATCAGCATGTGCCTTGCATCCACGTCCAAGGACCCATTTGAAATCATGCAGCAGATGATGGACCAGGAATTCTGCTATATGCACGGTCCTGAACATCATATTATGGTCGGTGCGGCTCTTCTCACAGCATATAAGAATGCAGGCGGCAAAATCGACCTTGAAAAGGCTCTCATCGAAATGAGCAACCGCGGCAAGCAGGTGCCTGGCGGTATCTGTGGTCTCTGGGGCTCCTGCGGTGCAGGCGTAAGCGCAGGTATCTTTGTTTCCATCATCACAGAAGCAAGCCCGCTCACAGTTGAAAGCTGGGGTCAGGCTAATATGATGACTTCCCGTGCGCTCCACAATATCGGCATCATCGGCGGTCCTCGTTGCTGCAAGAGAAACAGCCATATCGCAATCAACACAGCCGTTGAATTCGTAAAGGAACACTACGGCATCGAAATGGAAAATGCAAAGGCTGTCTGCCACTACTTCAAAAATAACAATCAGTGCATCGGCAGACGTTGCCCATTTGCACCTGTAAACAATAAGTAACTTATAAAAGCACCCTCGGGTGCTTTTTATTTTTGTAAAAATATGTGGCAAAATATATTTTTATATGGTATAATTATATGACAAGCCAAACGAAGGGAGCGAAGGTATGAAAGGCGGATTTTTCCCTCTTATTTCACGTATGAAATACGTAAACAGATGGAGTCTTATGCGTAATACGCAGGAAGAAAACCTTATGGAGCATTCTTTTGAAACTGCCGCCATCGCTCAGGCTCTTGCAATTATCGGCAAAAAGGTATATAATAAGTCGGTGAGCGCTGAAAGAGTAGCTTCTGCCGCCCTCTATCACGATTGCAGTGAGATTATAACGGGCGATATGCCGACACCTATCAAATACGGCAACCCATCATTGAGGGAGGCCTATAAAGAGGTGGAGCTTTCGGCAAAGGAGCGTCTTTGCTCTCTGGTGCCAGATATTTTCCGCGAGGAATACGAGGAGCTTTTGTGCTTCGAGGAAAAATATCCAGAGGAATATAAATATATCAAGGCGGCCGACAAAATCTCTGCTTATCTCAAATGTATAGCAGAAGAGCAGGGCGGAAACCGTGATTTTGTCAGCGCTAAAAATCAGCTTAAGCAGAGCATAGAAGATATGCACATGGAGGAAGCCGATTATTTTATGGAAAACTTCCTGCATCTCTATGGCAAAACTCTCGACGAGCTGACTGTGTAGTTCAATAATTTCTATATGATTATGTAGGGGAGGCGCTTGCTCCTCCCGTTGAAACTATATAAATAAACAATATAACATAAAGGAGAAACAAATGGGCGATATCATTATCGAAAATTACTACGTGTTCCTGCTCTATATCATTGCAGCGGGCATTCTTATCTGGGAGGCTTCCTCCTTCTTCAGATTCAAGGGCAAGGTGATTGTTCCTGCAAAGGTTCCTGCACAGAATATCCTCTTCGTCATTCTTTCTGTGATGATGTGCTATATCATTCTCACCAACTACGGCGCATATATGGCAACTTACGTGCTCTGCGGCATCTTTGTTCTTGCATTTATCATCTTCTCTCAGCTCGCTTGCGGCGTGACAGAAGAGGGCATTGTAATTCAGGGTATGCTTTCCCGCTTCGACAGAATGAGATACTATAACGTCGACGTGCAGACAGCGCAGAAGCCACGTGTCCGCGTTGGTCTCGGCTTCTCTGAAAAGTACATCGAAGTTGAAGAAGACAAGGTCGAGCTCATCAAGGCTTATATGTTCAAGTATAAGGTTCCTGATTTCGAAGAATACGTAATGCTCAAGAAGCTTCAGAGACAGAAGGCTCTCGAAGAACAGAGAAAGAAAAACGAAGCAAAAGCTAATAAGAAGTAGCTCATACGGCCTGCATCAGAAATGCGGGCCTGTGCTTTTTTAACGGGGGTAAATATGAAAACAACAGACAGCAGAAAACTGCTCAGATATTTCTTCATCATTTCGGCATTTCAGTCGCTGGCGGCAAACTTTGCACATCCTGCAACTCCTACACTCATCCAGAATTTAGGCCTCAACGACTACATGTTCGGCGTTGCCTTTGCAGGTATGTCGCTGACAAACTTCCTCTTCTCCCCATTCTGGGGCAAGATTTCCGACCAGATAGGCAGACGTAAGGTGCTCGGCATTGCAGGTGTCGGCTATGCAGTCGGTCAGATTGTATTCGGTATGGCAACGACAGAGCTCGGCATCCTCCTGGGCAGAATGCTCTCCGGCTTCTTCATCGGCGGCTGGAACGTGGCTCAGCTTTCCTATATCATGGACCATTCCGACCTTGCAACAAAGGGCAAAAACTTCACGCTTCTTGCAACAATCCAGTCGGTCTGTGGTGCGGCAGGCTATCTTATCGGAGGTTATATCGCAGAATACTCCATCGGCGTTATGTTTGTCTGTCAGGCTGTTTGCCTCACTCTCGGCGGCATCGCATTCTATCTCTTCTGCGGTGACAATGCGAGCAAGCACTTTGAAAACACAGTCAAGGTAGGCGAAGCACTCAAGGGCTCAAACCCATTCGGCGCCTTTATGAAGGTGGGCAAGCAGATGTCAGCGGTTATGATTATCGTCCTTGCCATCGCGCTTCTTGCCACATTCTCCTCCACAGCATACGACCAGTGCTTCAACTATTTCATCAAGGACCAGCTTTCCTTCTCGCCATCCAATAACGGCGTTATGAGAGCGGTGCTCGGCCTTGTGGCACTCGTCACAAATATGACTGTCGGTATGTGGGTTATGAAGAAGACGGATATTTCCAAGTCCTTCATTCTCGTCCTCGGCCTCGACTCCATCGTCCTCACAGGCCTTCTTTTCCCATCAGCACTTCCTGTTTTCGTTGTCATCAACGTCATTCTCTATTCCCTCAATACCCTCATCAATCCTCTCGGTCAGGCAGTTTACGCATTGGGTATCAAGGACGAAAAGCAGAGCGGCGCGTTTATGGGCGTATTCAATTCCATCAAGTCCTTAGGCTCTGTAATCGGCTCGCTTTTCGCAGGCTTTATCTATTCCACAGGCCCAAGACTCTCCTTCCTCTATGCCTGCGTCGGCTTTGCAGTAGCTGCAATTCTCGCATTCAGAGCATATTCCATGAGAAAAAGAGAAGCAAAGTAAAAGTATATAAAAACGCGGCTGAAGAAGTCGCGTTTTTTGTTATATGAAAACTCAATATTTACAGATTTTTACTTTTCTTTTTGAAATTAAAATGATATGATAGATATATAAAGAATCCCGTAGGGGAGCCGTTTGATAAATAAAGGAGGCCTGTTATGAAAGAATTGCAGAATATTATAGACAACGCAAAGAAAATCGTCTTTTTCGGCGGTGCCGGTGTAAGCACAGAAAGCAATATTCCCGATTTCAGAAGCACCGATGGTCTTTATAATCAGGTCTACGACTATCCACCCGAAACAATCCTCTCCCACGGCTTTTTCAAAAGACATCCAGAGGAGTTTTTCAAGTTTCACCGCGATAAGATGATTGCCCTCTGGGCAAAGCCAAACAAGGCCCATCTCAAACTTGCTGAAATGGAAAAGAAGGGCAAGCTCATCGGTGTCATCACACAGAATATCGACGGTCTTCATCAGGCGGCAGGCTCAGTTAACGTTATGGAATTGCACGGCTCGGTGCACAGAAATTACTGCACAGGCTGTGGAGCGTTTTACGATGCCGCATACATCAAAAATTCCGAAGGTGTACCGAAGTGTGAAAAGTGTGGCTGTATGATAAAGCCTGACGTGGTGCTTTATGATGAACAGCTCAATATGCATACAATAGACAGAGCCATCGATGCCATTGCCGAGGCGGACACAATGATAGTTGCAGGCACAAGCCTGACGGTTTATCCTGCGGCAGGCCTGCTGAGATATTTCAGAGGCAAGAATCTCGTCCTCATCAACCGCGACGAAACGAATATGGACTATATGGCAACCCTTGTCATCCACGATAAGGTTGGCGAGGTCCTCGACAAAATCAAGCTGTAAATAATCGTAGTGCGGGCTTGTACCCGCCACAAAATATACGCAATCCACCCTCGCAAAGAAAGGAGAAAATCTTGCCGATATATCTGCTTTTAGTTTCAATAATCATCTTCGCCTGCGTAATTCTCAATAAGATTTCAAGCAAGCTTGGCATACCAATGCTGCTCGCTTTCATCCTTCTCGGTATGTTTTTCGGCTCGGATGGCTTTGTGAAAATCCCGTTTGAAAACTATCGCTTTGCCGAGCAGATTTGTTCCGTTGCCCTCATATTCATTATGTTTTACGGCGGCTTCGGTACAAACTGGAATGAAGCAAAGCCTGTTGCAAAGAAAGCCATCATGCTCTCGACGGCAGGCGTTATAATGACAGCCGGACTGACAGGGCTTTTCTGCCATTTCGTGCTTAAAATCGATATCCTCGAAAGTCTTCTCATAGGCTCGGTCATCTCGTCGACAGACGCCGCGTCGGTATTCTCAATACTCCGTTCGAAAAATCTCGGTCTCCGCGACAATACAGCCTCCATGCTGGAAATCGAAAGCGGCAGTAACGACCCTTGTTCATATATGCTGACAGCCATCTTCATCGCGGCTATCAAGGGTGCAAATACAGCGGGGTCGATGGCTTATATGATATTCGCGCAGATTGCATACGGGCTTGTCTGCGGTGTGCTCATTGCGGCACTCGGTGTCATCTTTATGCGAAAATACCGCTTCACAACCGAAGGCTTTTCGGAAATCTTCGCAGTGGGCGTTGCAGTCATCTCATACGCATTGCCGACAGCTTTGGGCGGCAACGGCTATCTCAGCGCCTACATAGTCGGCATAATTCTCGGTAACACACACATCAAAAACAAGAAAAAGCTCGTTATCTTCTTCGATGGCATCACAGCGCTCATGCAGATGGTAATCTTCTTCCTGCTCGGTCTGCTGTCCTTCCCGTCAATGCTTCCGGGCGTTGCCTTTGAAGCTATGCTTATCGCGCTTTTCATCACGTTTATCGCCCGTCCTGTCACAATTTTTGCCCTTCTCGGCAAAAAGAGCAGCACCAACCAGAAGCTTCTCGTTTCCTGGTCGGGTCTGCGTGGTGCGGCGTCCATCGTATTTGCAATTATGGCAAAGATGGCGATAAACACAACTCTCGATATCTTCCACGTGGTATTCTTTATCGTCCTGTTTTCCATCCTCATTCAGGGCTCGCTCATTCCGTTTATGTCGCGTAAGCTCAATATGATTGACGATGAAGCCGACGTTATGAAGACCTTTAACGACTACGTATCAAAACCAATAGGCTTTGTCCGCTTCACAATTCCGGAAGGACATAAGTGGTGTGGAAAAGAGCTTAAGGAATTGTGGATTCCACCCG
>JAFYNW010000228.1 GCA_017547995.1 Clostridia bacterium
CAGTAACGGGTGTCTCTGGCTCGGGCAAGAGCTCGCTCATCAATGAAATCCTTTACAAGCATCTTGCGGCTGACCTTAACGGCGCAAGAACAAGAGCGGGTAAGCATGAGGAAATCAGAGGTCTTGAGCATCTCGATAAGGTAATCAATATCGACCAGTCGCCAATCGGCAGAACGCCGCGTTCAAACCCTGCTACCTATACGGGCGTATTCGGTGATATCAGAGATTTGTTTGCACAGACTCAGGATGCGAAGGCGAGAGGCTACGGCTCGGGAAGATTCTCCTTTAACGTGCGAGGCGGCAGATGTGAAGCCTGCTCGGGTGACGGTCTGCTCAAAATCGAAATGCACTTCCTGCCTGATATTTACGTGCCTTGCGAAGTATGTAAGGGCAAGCGATACAACAGAGAAACCCTTGAAGTCAAATATAAAGGCAAGAATATCTACGAAGTTCTGGATATGACGGTTGTGGAAGCGATGGAATTCTTTGAGCCTATACCAAAGATTCACAGAAAACTCCGCACACTCTTTGAAGTGGGGCTTGGTTATATCAAGCTTGGGCAGTCGTCCACGACTCTCTCGGGCGGCGAGGCACAGCGAGTGAAGCTTGCAACTGAGCTTGCAAGAAAGGCGACGGGCAGAACAATCTATATCCTCGACGAGCCGACGACAGGCCTTCATGCCTACGACGTGCACAGACTCATCGAAGTGCTCCAGCGTCTTACGGATTCGGGCAACACAGTTGTGGTAATCGAGCACAATCTCGAGGTCATAAAAACTGCTGACCACATTATCGACCTTGGTCCTGAAGGGGGCGACAAGGGTGGTATGATAGTTGCGCAGGGTACTCCTGAAGAGGTGGCTATGTGCGAAGCTTCGTATACGGGCAAATATTTGAAAAAAATTATGAAATAATGTAATTAAACTATGGAAATCTTTCATTGTTTATGGTATAATTTATAAAGATAAATTGTGGGGAGATTTACTCCACCCGATAAAGACAGAGAGGAAATACTATGGATACACCAAAATATAAAAGAGTACTTTTGAAGATAAGTGGTGAAGTTCTTGGCGGCAGCCGCGGTTTTGGTCTTGACTTTGAAGTGGTCAGCAAGGTAGCACAGGCTATCAAGGACTGCGTTGAAATCGGTGCGGAAATCGGTGTTGTTGTTGGCGGCGGCAACTTCTGGAGAGGCGTAAAGGATGGCGGCGGACGTATTGAACGTACAAGAGCTGACCATATGGGTATGCTTGCTACAACTATCAATGCACTTGCTCTTGCTGATGTTCTCGAAAATATGGATGTTCAGGTAAGAGTTCAGACAGGTATTGATATGGTTAAGGTTGCAGAACCTTACATCAGAGGCAAGGCTATCAGACATCTCGAAAAGAAGCGCGTTGTTATCTTTGCTTGCGGCACAGGTAACCCATTCTTCTCAACAGATACAGCAGCAGCTCTCCGCGCAGCTGAAATCGGAGCAGAAGCAATTCTTCTTGCAAAGAACATCGACGGCGTTTACACAGCAGACCCTAACAAGGATCCAACAGCTGAAAAGATCGACGAAATTACATATAATGAAGTGCTTTACAGAGGCCTTGCAGTTATGGACTCCACAGCAACTTCTCTCTCTATGGACAACAAGATTCCAATCATCGTATTTGCTCTCAAGGATACAGGCAACGTAAAGCGTGTTCTTATGGGTGAAAAGATTGGTACAGTTGTCAAGGCAAAGTAATTAAAAAACATCTAAATAAAATGAGATAATAACAGGAGGTTCTTCATATGATTAAGGAAGATTACAAGCTTTATGGCGAAAAAATGGAAAAGACAGTTGCTGCTCTCAAGCATGAGTTCACAACTATCAGAGCAGGCCGCGCAAATCCAGGCGTTTTAGATAAGCTCACAATTGAATACTTTGGCTCTACAATGCCAGTTAACCAGATTGGCTCTATCTCCGTTCCAGAACCAAGAATGCTTATGATTCAGCCATGGGATGCAAGTGCTCTCAAGCTCATCGAAAAGGCAATTCTCGCTTCTGATATCGGTATCACACCACAGAACGATGGTAAGGTTATCCGTCTCAACTTCCCACCTCTCACAGAAGAAAGAAGAAAGGAACTTATCAAGACAGTTCACAAGTACGGTGAAGAAGCAAAGGTTGCTGCAAGAAATATCCGCAGAGATGCAAACGATAAGTTTAAGGATATGAAGAAGAAGAGCGAAATCACAGAAGATGACCTTAAGGATGCAGAAAAGGAAATCCAGAACATGGTAGACAAGATCTGCAAGGAAATCGATAATGAAGTAGCTAAGAAGGAAAAGGAACTTTCTGAAATCTAAGTTGTGTTAGGCGGACTATGTCCGCCTAATATAGTTTTAACAGGATAAGATATGATTATTAAAAAAACTATCGAAAAGCCGGATATGAATAATATTCCGGTTCACATAGCCGCAATTATGGATGGCAACGGCAGATGGGCAAGCTCAAAGGGTCTGCCAAGAACAGTAGGGCATAAGGCGGGCAGTGAATCTTTCAGAAAAATTTCGGAATATCTTAACGATATCGGCGTAAAGTATTTTACTGTATATGCTTTCTCAACGGAAAACTGGAAAAGACCAAAGGAAGAGGTCTCTGCTATCATGAAGCTTCTCAAGGAATATCTCCTCGAGGCTATTTCAGATATGGCTGAAAAGAATATCAGACTCTGCTTCTTCGGTGACCAGACTCCGCTTTCTGATGAGCTCAAGGATCTTATCAAAAAGACGGATGAGATTTCAAAGAGCTGCACAGGGCTCACTGTCAACGTGTGCCTTAATTATGGCGGCCGTGATGAAATTACAAGAGCGGTAAAAGCAATTGTAGAAGATGGCGTAAAGCCGGATGAAATTACAGAAGAACTCATCGGTTCATACCTGTATTCCAAAAATATACCTGACCCTGACCTTATTATCAGACCGGGTAAGGAACAGAGAATTTCCAATTTCCTTTTGTGGCAGTGTGCCTACAGTGAGTTTTATTTCACAGAAACTCTTTGGCCTGATATGAATGAAGAGGAAATGAACAAAGCTATCATCAGTTTCCAGAAAAGGAAAAGAAGATTCGGAGGAATATAACTAAAATGAAACAGAGAGTAATTACAGGCCTGATAGGCATCGTTATTTTCTTTATCGTTGTCTATTGCTTGCCGGTAGAAGCTATCGTGGGCATTTTTGCTGCACTCTGTGGTTTTGCTTCCTATGAAGCGATACATATCAACAAAGAGATGGGTAAAAATAAGCTCTATGTTGCAATTTCTGCACTTATGGGTGCGTTTATCCCGGTAGCAATTTTGTATTTTGATATTACAACAATGCTCATTATGGCGGCTGTATACACAGCGGTTATGGTGATTTTTGCATTCAGCAAGAAAATTAAGTTTAATCTCGGCAGAGTTGTGGAAAGCTACGTAGGTGTATTTGGTGTTACAACCTTGTTGTCTTCCGTTATGAAGATTTTCATTCTCTCTTCCGAAGGTAAGGTGCTTGTGCTTATGCCATTTGCTGTTGCGTGGTGCACAGATATCTTCGCACAGCTTTGCGGTATAGCTTTTGGCAAACATAAGCTCTGCCCAAAAATCAGCCCTAAAAAGACAGTTGAAGGCTCTGTAGGCGGCATCCTTGGCGGTGTTATCGGTGTCTTCATCATTTCGTCTTTGCTTAGCGAAGCAGCAACAATTCCTGTTGCAACACTTATCTTTATGGGTGCTTGCGGCTCTGTTATTTCCCAGATTGGTGACCTTTCCATGTCTCTCCTCAAGAGACTCAACGGTGTGAAGGATTTCAGCAACCTTTTCCCAGGTCATGGCGGTGTGCTTGACAGATTTGACAGTGTTATGCTCGCGGCTCCATTTGTTGAATTAGTTCTCAGATCTTTGGGTATAATGTAACAGAGGAATTATGAAGAATATTACAATTTTAGGCTCTACAGGTTCTATCGGTACTCAGGCATTGCAGGTTGCAAAGAGCTGCAATTACAATATCGTTGCACTTACAGCAGGGAAGAACGTTCAGCTCTTGTCTCAGCAGATTGAAGAGTTCGAGCCTCAGTACGCAGTTGTTTCAAATGAAGAAGACGCAAAGCTCCTTCAGGAAAAATATCCTGAGGTTAAAGTCCTTTGGGGTGAAGCGGGAATTGAAACTGTGGCATCGCTCGATGATAACGATATCGTGCTCAACTCAATCGTGGGTATTGCAGGCCTTAAAGGTACTATTGCTGCGGTAAAACACGCAAAAAGACTTGCACTTGCAAACAAGGAAAGCCTTGTGTGTGCAGGCAGTATCGTTATGCCCCTTGCTAAAAAATATGGTTGTGAAATCACACCTGTCGATTCTGAGCATTCCGCAATGTTTCAGGCTATGCAGTCGGGCAAACATAACGAAATTGAGTCTGTCATTCTGACAGCGTCAGGCGGTCCGTTCTTTGGCAAAAAGGCTGAAGAGCTTACAGAAATGAAGGCATCCGATGCCCTCAAGCATCCTTCGTGGAGCATGGGTAATAAGATTACAATCGACAGCGCAACGCTTATGAACAAGGGATTTGAGTTTATCGAGGCTATCTGGCTGTTTGACCTTAAGCCCGAGCAGATTGAAGTGGTTGTCCACAGAGAAAGCATCATTCACTCCGCCGTGGAATTCACAGACGGCAACGTGATTGCACAGCTTTCCAATCCTGATATGCGTCTGCCTATTTCTTATGCAATCTCATATCCTGACAGAGTGGAGATTCCATACAGAAAGCTCAAACTTGCTGAAATCGGTAAGATGAGCTTCTATGAGCCGGATTTATCCACATTCAAGTGTCTTGAACTTTGTATCAAGTCGGTGGAAAGAGGCGGCAACAGCGGTGCGGTTATCAATGGTGCCAACGAAGAAGCTGTAAAATTGTTCTTAAATGACAAAATCGGATTTTTGGATATCTATAACTGTGTCAAGTATGCATACGATAGTGTCAAGTTTATCGAAAATCCGGATATTGACGATATTTTTGAAAGTGATAAGCAGGCGAGAGCTTGTGTAAACGATTATATTATGAGGTAAAACATTGAGCATTCTTTTAGCAATTTTAGTTTTTGGTTTGCTTATATTCATTCATGAATTGGGCCATTTTGCGGTGGCTAAAGCATCCGGAATTGTAGTCAACTCATTTTCGATAGGTTTCGGCCCTGCGATTATCAAAAAGCAGATAGGTGAAACCTTGTATGCCATCAGAGTAATTCCTTTTGGCGGTGCAGTCGAAATGAAGGGTGAAATCACAGAAGATGACAGAGAGCTGTCTGAAGAGGAAAAGGAAGGCAGCTTCCTTGCGGCAAAGCCTGTACACAGACTTCTCGTCTGCGTAGCGGGTGCATTTATGAATCTCCTGCTGGGCATAGTTATTATCTTCTTTATTATGCTCCCGGCTCAGTCGACTATTGCTCCGGAGATTACTTATCTTGAGCCTGAGTTTGAATACACAGAATATTTTCAGGTAGGGGACGTCATCAAAAGAGTGGATGACTTCTACGTATTCAATTACAACGATCTTTCTTCCGGTCTGAGCCTCAATAAGGATGGCACTTACGATTTCACAATTGAACGTAACGGTGAGAAAATCAAGTATGACGATTTAGCTCTCGAAAAGAAGATTTTTGGAAATGAAACTGCTCCAAGATACGGTTTCAGCTTCGGAGTAAAGGAGTTAACCTTTACTGATAAAATCAAGGAAACGTTCAATAATGCGGCAAGCTTTGTGCAGTCTGTTTACGTCAGCCTCAAGTATGTGGTGACAGGCAACGTAAAGACAACTGAGATGATGGGTGCTGTCGGCATCACAAATGAAATCAGTGCAAGAGCGGAAAGCTCTATGGCTGATATGTGGTATTTCGTGGCATTCCTTTCCATCAACCTTGCTGTTGTGAATATGCTTCCTTTCTTTGCTCTCGATGGTGGCAAGTGTGTGCTCATCCTTTGGGAGATTATTACTAAAAAGCCAATCAAGCCAAAACACGAGGCTTATCTTAATCTGATTGGTATGGTATTACTTTTAGGTTTGTTCGTATTTGTAACTTTTAATGATGTTTTAAGACTTATAAGAGGTTAAAAATGAGAAGAAAATCAAAAGAATTAAATATCGGGGGTGTCCTTATTGGTGGAGGGCACCCTATTGCAATTCAGTCGATGTGTAATATTCCGTCTTACGACGTTGAAAACACAATCAAGCAGATTGACAGACTCTACGATGCAGGCTGTCAGATAACACGCCTTGCCGTACCTGACGAAGAGGGCGCAATCAATTTTGCCAAAATCAGAAAGGCATCCAAGCTGCCAATTGTTGCTGATATCCATTTTGACTATCGTCTTGCTATTATGGCGGCGCAGGGTGGTGCAGACAAAATCCGCATCAATCCGGGCAACATCGGCGATATTAACAAGGTGCGTGAGGTTGTTGCAGTATGTAAGGACAAGGGTATTCCAATCCGTATCGGTGTAAATGGCGGATCACTTGAAAAGCCTATCCTTGAAAAGTATGGTGTTACACCAATCGGTCTTGTGGAAAGCGCTATGCGTCACGTTGATATTCTTGAAAAATGCAACTGTACAGATATCTGTATTTCCATCAAGACTTCAAACGTAAAAAATAACATCGATGCATACAGATTGATGGCAGATAAATGCGAATATCCGCTCCATCTTGGTGTAACTGAGGCTGGCACGGAATATATGGGCACAATCAAGTCTGCCGTTGCACTTGGATCGCTTTTGTGCGATGGTATCGGTGATACAATCCGTGTTTCTCTTACAGACGACCCTGTCAAGGAAATCTATGCGGCTAAGTCTATCCTCAAGTCTATCGGCATGACAGACAGCGGTGTAAATATCGTTTCCTGCCCAACCTGCGGCAGAACGAGAGTAGGGCTTATCGATCTTGCGAAGGAAGTTGAACAGAAGCTTTCGGGCGTCAAGGCAAAGCTCAACGTTGCAGTTATGGGCTGCGTTGTAAACGGTCCTGGAGAGGCAAGAGAAGCAGACGTAGG
>JAFYNW010000229.1 GCA_017547995.1 Clostridia bacterium
AACTACTGTATGGAGTGACTGATATCCGTTTGGCTTAGGAGTACTGATATAGTCCTTGAATCTGCCTGGTACAGGCTTATAAATATCATGAACGTAGCCAAGTACGTTATAGCAGTCAGAAAGATTTTCTACGATAACGCGCATAGCGCAGATATCATACATTTCGGAGAAATCAAGATTCTGACCGTAAAGCTTTCTGTAAATACTGTAAACGTGCTTTACTCTTCCCTTAATTTCACAGCTTATCCCTGCATCGCGAAGCTTTTCGCCGATATTCTGCTGAACGCCTTCGAGGAAAATCTCAAGGTCTTTTTCCTTATCAGCAATATAAGACATAATTTCCTTGTATCCGATAGGGTCGAGAATCTTGAGTGAAAGGTCTTCAAGCTCCCATTTCATGCTCTGCATACCAAGACGGTTAGCAAGTGGAGCATAAATTTCCATAGTTTCAAGGGATTTTTCAACCTGTTTTCTTTCAGACCAGAACATACTTGTGCGCATATTATGAAGTCTGTCGCACAATTTGATGATAATTACACGGATATCCTTTGCCATAGCAATAAACATACGGCGCAGGTCTTCCATCTGTGCTTCTTCTTTACTGTCGTATACGATTTTACCAAGCTTTGTAACGCCGTCTACAAGACGCACCACGTCAGAGCCAAATTCACTTTCAACAGCTTCAGACGTTACGTCTGTGTCTTCAACACAGTCGTGAAGAAGTGCTGCTACCATAGAGGTGCGGTCCAGACCGATTTCCGAAAGAATAATCGCAACGTGAAGCGGATGTGTGATATATTCTTCGCCACTTTTTCTGATCTGACCCTTATGCGCCTTTCTTGCATACTCGTATGCTCTTGTAACTTCTGCCTTATCGTCGGCAGAAACGTTTTTCATAAGTATTTCAAATAATTCTTCAGCAGTTTGCAGTCTTGGCTTTTCAGTCATAACACTCACCCCTATCTATCCTTGCTGAGTTTGATGAGATCCTGCAGAATAAGAGATTTATTCAAATCCACCTTTCCTGCTATATCATTCATTTGTATTTTTGCCATATTGCCATTCAATTCATACGAAACTATACCAAATTCCTTCATTACGTCAAGGCAAATCAGGAATTTTGCGAGATTCATATTATTCTTGGCTTCATATTTAACTTTTCTGTATCTTACTGTTACATCTATTTCTGATTTAACGATTTTACACTTAAGATGTCTGAAAACAGAAACAATATCATCGCGTGATGGAACAATTATCTGGGCCATTTCAGGAGATATAGATTTGCGTTCTGTATACTTCTTATATACATCCATGTATTTTTCGTCATAATTGATTTCAGAAGCAGAGAACTTTATATCCTTGATAACGAGCTGCACCGAGCGGTTGCCCCTGAATTCATTGATATCAGCCGAACAGACGATATCCACCATGTCACCTTCTGTAAACTGGCAACCGATTGTAGGAAGGCCAAAACCGAGAGCATAGAATGCTCTGCCGTTTCTTGCCACCTTAAGCTTTACGTGCTTATCCTTGCCGATTGGAGTAAGCTCTTCGATATGCATATTTCTGATAACGAAAATTGGCTGAGGATTTTCCATGCCGAATGGCTCGAGAGTTTCAAGGCTTTGCACCTGTGCCATAGAAAGCATTTCCGGAGTTACTTCGCAGTCAACAATGATAGTCGGAACAATATCCTCTTCATTGATGACGTTGATACAATAGTTATTGAGTGCTTTTCTGAAATCGTAAAGCTTATCCTTTGCTATTGTAAGACCGACAGCCATTTCGTGACCGCCGTATTTTTCAAGGTATTCGCTGTTCTTCTCAAGAGCCTGATAGAGATTGAATCCCTTGATACTTCTGCCTGAACCCTTGCCACTCTCATTGTCGAGAGAAATAAGAACTGTAGGCGCGGAATATTTTTCAGCAAGTCTTGAAGCAACGATACCGATAACACCATTATGCCAGTTTTCACCCCAAAGAACGATAGCCTTGTCTTCATCCTTGTTGAATTCAGACTCCATTCTCGCTGTAATTTCCTTATGGATTTCATTTTCAGCTTCCTGCCGCTGTGCATTCATCTCGCAGAGAAGATCAGCAAGCTCAGCCGCTTCTCTGTCGTCGTCTGTAAGAAGCATTCTTGCGGACGTAGCAGCACCGCCCAGACGTCCCGCCGCATTGATTCGTGGTGCCATCATAAAGCTGACGTTGGATGCTGTAATAGTTTTACCATATATATTAAGTTTTTTCATAAGAGCGTACAAGCCCTTATTCTTTGTCTTTTCGAGAAGCTTGAGACCATTTGAAACGATAGCTCTGTTTTCCGAAACAAGCGGCATGACATCGGCAATAGTACCTATCGCAACGATATCTCCATAGAGATTCATCATTTCTTCAATAGTCTTATTTTCTCTTTCAAGTGCACAAAGAAGCTTGAAAGCAACACCTACACCCGCAAGTTCCTTGAAAGGATAGTTGCTGTCCAGTCTTCTTGGGTTTACAACAGCTTCTGCATCAGGCAATTCTTCCTTGCATTCATGATGGTCTGTAATAACCACACTCATACCAAGACTTCTTGCGTAAGCTGTTTCTTCAATAGCTGTAATGCCTGAGTCAACCGTAATCAGAAGCTCAACGCCATTGTTGTGCAAAGTATCAATGGCCTGCATATTAAGGCCGTAGCCTTCACTCATTCTGTCAGGAATATAGTACTCATATCTGGCATTTTTACTTTCCAGGTATTTGACTATAGCACATGTCGCAGTAACACCGTCAACGTCATAGTCGCCGTATACAGCTATCTTTTTATCATTTGCCAATGCATTTTCAATCTCACGGACAGCCTTGTCCATATCAGGTATCAAAAACGGATCCAGAAGCATAGAGAGATCTGTTCTTAAAAACTCGACGACTTGCTCTTTATTTTCCATTCCTCTTGCGAGCAAAACCATTTGCGCAAGATTCATAAGATTGCAGCTGGCAGGATTTATTCTATTTTCCAAAGAGCGTAGCTCCCATTTCTTATTCTTCATAGTCCCACCTATTATACTTTATAATAATAAATTATAACAAATTTTTAAGAATTAAACAAGTGTATTTATTAAAAAAAGTACAATTTTATATAAAATAAAAAGTGGGATTTTCGTCCCACTTTTCAACGTTAGATATTATTTTCTTCAGTTTTGGTTTCTGCTGTTTCTTCTGTTGCTTCAGCTTCGATATCAGCTTCTTCCGGAGCTACTTCAGCGGGTGCTTCTGTATCTTCAAGAGGGATTTCAACACCGGATGCTACGAGAGCAGGTGTACCCTTTTTTGTCTTGTAAAAATATGCAAGTGCAGCCACTGCAAGAACACAGCTTACTGCAGCGAGAAGCTGAGAAACCCTGAGGTTTGTGTTGCCAATCATGAGGCTGTCGATTCTGAGACCTTCGATAAAAGCTCTGCCAAGACCATACCATGCAATGTAAAGAAGTGTCATTTCACCCTTGAACTTTCTCTTCTTGGAATACGTATGAAGAAGAACGAAGCCGAGAGTATTCCAGAGAGATTCATAAAGGAACGTAGGGTGAACAGGAGAACCTGTTACCTGAATGGACTTTCTGATAACCATACCCCATGGGAGGTCTGTTGTTGTGCCGTAAGCTTCAGCGTTGAAGAAGTTGCCCCATCTGCCGATTGCCTGGCCAATAAAAAGGCTGATAGCGCCAAGATCGAGGAGTGAAATCATATCAATCTTCTTGATCTTGGAATAAAGCATAATAACAAGTGCCGATGCAATGATAGCACCGTAAATAGCAATACCGCCATTCCATACCTTTATTATTTCATCTGTGTGCTGTGAATAGTAGTCCCATTTGTGAAGAACGTAGTATGCTCTTGCGCCGACGATAGCAGCAGGAAGAACAAAAATAAGAAGATCTGCGATAGTATCTCCGTCAGAATTGAATTCCTTTGCCCTTGCCATTGCGTAAAGAGCTGCAAGAAGGAAGCCAATCATAATCATAACGGCATAGATTTTAATCCCGAAGAATGTTTCTGTAGGAACAGTAAGGATATCGTCAAACAGACCCGGGAATGTAATGTAGTGTGTCATTGTTTGCTCCTTTTTCGTTTTTGAACTGTACCTTATATTATAACATAGGCATTTATTTTCCGCAATATGGTGCTGTGTAAAAACATTGCGAAATTTTAAAAATATTTTTCAAAATTCTCTTGACAAGACGCGAAAGATAAAGTATACTATGTAAAGTGATTTACTTTACAGGAGGTGTTGTATGAAAAGTGATACTTATTATATGACTATGCTCTATGATTTTTACGGTAATTTGCTTACAGATAAACAGAAGGATCTTTTCGATCTTTACTATAATGAGGACCTTTCCCTTTCTGAAATCGCCGATAACATCGGGATTACACGTCAGGGTGTACGCGACGGTATTATGCGCTCCGAGCATATGCTGAGAGATACAGAGGATAAGCTTGGTCTTGTCAAAAGATATTCCAACATCCAGGGTTCTCTCGACAGCATTCAGGATGCTATCAGCGAAATTGCACGTGTAAATGCAATGCAGGTTAAGAATCCTACTATCGCTAAAAATATAGATATTATCGTCAATATGGTCAAGTTGCTCTCCGAGCAGGAAAAATAGGAGTAATATATGGCATTTGAAGGTCTTGGAGATAAGCTTTCATCAGTTTTTAAGAAGCTTAAATCCCATACTCGTCTGACCGAGTCAGATATCAAGGAAGCCACCCGTGAAATACGTATGGCCCTTCTCGAAGCCGACGTTAACTTTAAAGTAGCCAAGGACTTCGTAGCACGCATCAACGAAAAGGCTGTTGGTGTGGACATTCTCGAAAGCCTTTCCCCTGCTCAGCAGGTTATCAAAATCGTTAACGAAGAACTTACAGCTCTTCTCGG
Organism: Clostridia bacterium; assembly: GCA_017547995.1. Lineage (GTDB taxonomy): Bacteria > Bacillota > Clostridia > Oscillospirales > Butyricicoccaceae > SIG471. The sequence continues at coordinate 4,922 of JAFYNW010000229.1, forward strand.
TGGTTCTCAGGCAAAGCTTAACATGGCTTCCCAGCCACCAACAGTTGTTATGTTTGTAGGTCTTCAGGGTGCCGGTAAAACAACAAACGCTGCAAAGCTTGCCGGCTACTATAAAAAGAGAGAAAGCAAACGCCCTCTTCTCTGTGCATGTGACGTTTATCGTCCAGCCGCTATCAATCAGCTCAAGGTCGTAGGTGAATCTCTCGGTATTCCTGTTTTCGAACAGGGTCTCGGCAATCCTATTGAAATTGCAAAAAACGCTTACGCTCACGCTAAGCTCCACGGCAATGATCTTCTCATCATCGATACAGCAGGTCGTCTTCACATCGACGAACAGCTTATGAATGAGCTTAAGGAAATCAAGGCTGAAATCAAGCCACATGAAATTATGCTTGTTGTCGATGCTATGACAGGTCAGGACGCTGTTAATGCTGCAAGTGCTTTCAATGAAGCTCTCGGTATTGACTCCGTGCTTATGTCAAAGCTTGACGGTGACGCACGAGGCGGTGCTGCCCTTTCTGTTAAATCTGTTACAGGTAAGCCTATCAAGTTTATCGGTACAGGCGAAAAGCTTGACGCTATCGAGCCTTTCCATCCTGACAGAATGGCTTCACGTATTCTCGGTATGGGCGACGTCCTCTCCCTTATCGAAAAAGCTCAGACTACTTTCGACGAAAAGAAGGCTCTCGAACAGGTCAAGAAAATGCAGACTGGTAAGTTCACTCTTACAGACTTCCTTGATCAGCTTTCTCAGATGAAGAATATGGGCTCTATGGCTGAACTCGCAGCTATGCTCCCTGGCAACATGGGCAAATCCATTGGCGATGCAAAGGTTGATGAAAAGCAGCTTGCAAGAACAGAAGCTATCATCCTCTCTATGACACCAAAGGAACGAGAAAATCCCGACATTCTCAACTTCTCACGCAAGAAACGTATTGCAGCAGGCTGCGGCCTTAAGGTTGAAGACGTCAACCGTCTGCTCAAACAGTATGATATGACTCAGCAGATGATCAAACAGTTCTCCAGCAAAGGAAAAACAAAAAAACGTGGATTTGGCGGCTTCAAACTGCCTTTTTAAATAAAAAATAATTATAAAAAACATACAAACATTTACGGAGGAAATTAAAAATGGTTAAAATCAGACTTAGAAGAATGGGCGCAAAGAAGAACCCTATTTATCGTATCGTTGTAGCAGATTCCCGTTACCCACGTGACGGCCGTTTCATCGAACTTCTCGGCACATACAACCCAAACACTAACCCAAGCGAATTCAAGATCGATGCAGAACGTGCAACAGCATGGATCAAGGACGGCGCTCAGCCAACAGATACAGTTCGCGCTTTGCTCAAAAAAGCAGGTGTTTTGTAATCTATGGCTAACACAAACTTGACCGAGCTTTTGACCTACATAGCCAAAAGCTTAGTGGACAACCCTGATGAAGTGTCTGTTGTAGGCGTTCTTGAGGGTGACACTCTCACTTTGCAGCTTCGTGTTGCAAGTGGTGATATGGGCAGAGTTATCGGCAAGCAAGGCAGAATTGCGAAAGAGATTCGTACTATTGTAAAAGCTGTCGGTAGCCGTCAGAACCAGAGAGTACTGGTCGACATTTTAGACTAATCAAAAAAGGACTGCTTTTATATAAAGTAGTCCTTTATTTGTAATATCAGGAGATAATTATGACTTTTTTAGAAGCCGGAAAAATTATTAATACACATGGCATCAAAGGTGAAGTTAAAATCGAAAACTATTGTGATGATGACGTCTTCTTCAAGAAAATCAAAACAATTTACGTCGATTCTACTCCATATAATATCATTTCCCAGCGTACTCATAAGTCTTTCATCCTCGCTATGCTTGAAAATATAGATACAGTTGAAAAGGCTATGGCGCTTAAGAACAAGATTGTTTATTTCGACAAGGATTCCATCAAGTTGAAAAAGGGTCAGTTCTTCATTTCTGACGTTATAGGTTTCGAAGTATTTGACGAGCGTTCTGCAAAAAATATCGGTAAGCTCAGCCGTGTAGATGAATTGCCTCACACAAGACTTTACGTTGTAAAGAATGAAGATAATATCGATATTCTCATCCCTGACGTACCTGCATTCATCAAGAACGTTGATTTCGATTCAAAGACAATTACTGTTTCTACAATAGAAGGTATGTTGCCTGATGAAAATTGATATCCTCACTCTCTTTCCTGAGCAGATCGAAGCAGTTCTTGGCGGAAGTATCATCGGCAGAGCTCAGGCAGCAGGCATTGTTTCAATAGAAGCACATAATATAAGAGATTACACACTCAGCAAGCAGAAACGTGTGGACGACTCCCCTTACGGTGGCGGTGCAGGTATGGTTATGCAGTGTGAGCCTCTCTCCCGCTGTCTTGATGCTGTAAAAAATGGTGAAACGGTACATACAATTCTCATGTCCCCTCGTGGCAAGGTTTTCAATCAGGAAAAAGCCAGAGAGCTTGCTTCTCTCGGCAGATTCGCTATCGTTTGCGGACATTATGAAGGTATCGACCAGAGATTCATCGACGAATGTGTTGATGAAGAAATTTCTCTCGGTGACTTTGTTCTCACAGGTGGAGAAATTGCGGCAATGGCAGTTTCCGATGCTGTATGCAGATTGATTCCCGGCGTCCTTTCCGAAACTGTATGCTTTGAGGATGAAAGCCATTGGAATGGCCTTCTCGAATATCCTCAGTATACTCGCCCTGAAGTGTGGAATGGTATTCCTGTACCGGCCGTACTTCTCTCAGGCCATCACAAGAATATTGAAGAATGGCGTATGTATCAGTCGCTTACTATCACAAAAGAAAAGCGTCCTGATATGTATGAGAAAATCACACTCACAAAGGCTCAGCAAAAAATCATTAAAAAATTCGAAGAAACAAAATAAAACCGATATCACACGATATCGGTTTTATTGTTTTACTTGATATATTCGCGGTAATTGGACGCGTTAATGTTGTTATATACGTCGGATACCTTCACGACCGCACTCGCCTTCCACTCTTCGAGCAACAATTCATACTTGAGGTCTGTTGCTTCATTCAGGATTTCCTCATGATTTTTATCAAAATACCCTGCGTCAGCCGGATATCTTTTGATGATGTAGAAACCGTCAGTAGATGCATATGGACCACCGATTTCATTTTCTTCAAGCTCAAGTGCATGGCAGAAAACGTCTTCATCCTGAATTTCAAGCTTGGAATATACAAATCCATCAGGATATATTCTCATTCGATAGTCATCGTTATATTTTTCGATGAGAAGGTCAAAATCCTTTTCAGGCTCTCTTGAGCCTTCTGCTACAATACGCGCAAGATTAAGCTGTTCATCATATTCAGTGCCGGAAAGTTGTAAACCGTCCTCACCTACGTTAGTCATACAGATGTACTTGATCTTAACGTAATTTTCAGCAAAGAACTGTCTGAGAGACTCATCTGTAAATCCAATGCTTTCAGGCTGGTCAGTATTTTCAGTAAGATATGCAAGCAGCTTATTGTGATAATAACCCTGCTCCTGAGTTTTCTTATAAACTCTGTCATTCAATGCAGATTCATTAAGAAATTCAAGGTATTTTGCACTTCCGCCCAAATCTTCAATAAACTCATCACGAAGAGCCTTTACTTCCGCCTCTTCTTCATCAGTAAGCTCAAGATTATATTCTTTACACTTCTGGAGGACTATCGTATTGCTGACAGCACTTTCAAGTGCATTCTCTTTAATTTTATCCATCTGTTCTTTTGTAAGCTCTTCTGGATTTTCATACGACAAAAGCTCATAGTTAAGATAATACGCAAACTCACTTCCGTCGATTTTATCTCCATTGATAGTTACAACAACAGGACTTGCCACGCATCCGCTCAGAAGCAGGAGGCAAAGCATAAACGATAATAAACGTAATTTTTTCATTATTTCACCTATATTTCTCTGTATATTCTGACGAAATCTTCAGCGACTTTAAGCGAAGTTTCCTTCTTTTCAATAGTAACGGTAACGTATGGCGCACCTGTTGCATTGAAAATAATCTTACGCTTAAATCTGTCATGGCTGGCAATTTTTATTGCTTTTTCCACGTCAGAAACAGCGAAATGTATTATAAGTTTATCTTTTTTCTGCACAATTTCCGAAATGCCAACTTCTGCGGCATTCGCTCTTAAAAGTGCAACAGAAAGCAAAGTAACCGCCTGCTTAGGAGGCTCGCCGAATCTGTCGATAAGCTCATCGAGCATATCCTGATACTCATCAATATTCTGCACCTGACCGATTCTGCGATACAAGTCAATTCTCTGCTCAGCACTTGAAACGTATCTTTCAGGCAATATTGCATCTGTCACAATATCGATATGAGCCTCAATTTTAGCGCTCTTTGGATTATCTGAAAGCTCATTTACAGCTTCTTCAAGGAGCTTGAGATACATATCATAACCAACCGACATCATATGTCCAGATTGCTCACCGCCGAGAAGGTTACCCGCACCTCTGATTTCAAGGTCACGCATTGCAATTTTGAAGCCTGCACCAAATTCGGCAAACTCTCTCATTGCACTCAGGCGCTTCTGTGAAATTTCTGAAAGCACCTTCCCTCTTCTGTACGTGAGATATGCGTATGCATGTCTGTGTGAGCGTCCTACACGTCCGCGTATCTGATGAAGCTGTGACAGACCCATATGGTCTGCATTTTCAATGATTATTGTGTTAACGTTTGAAACGTCAATACCCGTTTCGATAATCGTTGTACAGACGAGCACCTGAATTTCACCGTTATAGAGCCTGTTCATCTTGTCAGACAGCTGTTCCTCGTCCATCTTGCCATGTGCAGAATCGACCGTAATATCAGGAAAACGCTTTCTGATTTTCTGGCATACTCCTTCGATGCTCTCCACGCGGTTATGCAAATAATATACTTGGCCGCCTCTCGATATTTCTTTTGAAATTGCATCAAAGATGATTTCATCATTATGCTCAAGAACATAAGTCTGCACAGGCATACGGTCACGAGGCGCTTCTTCCAGCACAGACATATCCCTGATGCCGGAAAGGGCCATATTGAGTGTTCTTGGAATAGGTGTTGCACTGAGTGTGAGCACGTCTATACCAATACTCATTTCTTTAATTTTTTCTTTATGTGATACACCGAATCTTTGCTCTTCATCGACAACAAGAAGACCCAAGTCCTTAAATTTAACGTCTTTCTGCAGCAGACGATGTGTACCAATAACAAGGTCTATTTCCCCTGTTTTAAGTTTTGCGCAGATTTCTTTTTGCTGCTTCGGCTTTCTGAATCTGCTTAAAGTATCAATTTCAATAGGATAACCTGCAAATCTGCTTTTTGCAGTAAGATAATGCTGACGGGCAAGCACAGTAGTCGGCACAAGAATAGCCGCCTGCTTACCGGACAGAATACACTTCATTATAGCACGGAATGCAACTTCCGTCTTGCCAAAGCCTACGTCACCACAGAGAAGTCTGTCCATCGGATATGGGCTTTCCATATCATCCTTGATTTCTCTCGCAGCAGCAAGCTGGTCCGGTGTTTCTTCGTATTCAAAACGTGATTCAAAGTTGCTCTGCCAGTCACTGTCCGGCTCAAATGCAAATCCCTTTGTTTCCTTACGCTTTGCATATAATCCAATAAGATATTGAGCAAGATCTTTTGCAGAGCTTTTAGCCTTTGCTTTGGCTTTTTCCCAGCTCATACCACCTAATTTGGACAGCTTGACCGCCCCATCTTCAGCTACACCGATATATTTTGAAATCATACCGAGTGCTGTGGCAGGCACGTAAATACAGTCTGTACCTGCAAAAGCAATCTTCATATAGTCACGCTCTATGCCATCCTGAACAATCTTTTCCATCGCAGCAAACCGGCCTATACCATGCTGTTCATGTACTACAACATCACCGATACTAAGGTCTGTAAAAGACTGAATTCGATTTTTCTTGCTTTTTGGCGCAGATTTTCTCTTAGGCCCTGATATCTGGCCTTCGCTGATAACCGCAACCTTAACAGACGGATACTCAAATCCATAACTGATACTTTCAGGAACAAGATAAATCTTTCCTTCGTGCACATCATTGCTTACGTCTTCTGCGCAGATTCCGCGGTCAGATAATATCTTCTTCATGTTTGCCGCACGTTTTTCATTACCCGTCATAATGAAGGTAATATAATCGCGGGCAGAATAGCTTTCCATATCAGACGCCGCTACGTCAAAGCTTCCGCCGTATGCAGGAAGCTGCTTTGCGGAAACAGACAAGATTTCCTTCGGCGGCAACATAGAGCCCGTCAGGAATGAATCGAGGAAAATACTTTTGCGTCGCTTTATAAAATCTGTAAATCTACTTTCATCAATAAAGAAATCACAGTGTCCAGGAATAAGATTACCCGCATTAAGATGGTCTTCAACGCCCTCTTTCATTCGGTATTCATATCCCTTTATGCCTTCCATAACCGCCATACTGTCATCAATTATTACAACAAGATTTTCAGGCAGATAATCAAGCGCAGTAGCTATATTTTTATAAAGGACGTCTGCATATACGTCAGCATTTGAAATACAGCTTTTATTCGTAAGAAGCTCCTTGTCCTCAGTAAGTCTGAGCCTGAGCTTTTCATTTTTAATTTCAGGAAGAATATTGTCGATTATTCCTGCAAGCTCTTCATCATTGTAAACCACTTCATCTACAGGTAAAATATTTATTTCAGAGATTTTTTCAATTCGACGCTGAGATGAAATATCAAAATAATTCATCGAATCAATCTCATCGCCGAAAAACTCAATTCTGACAGGATTGATGCTGTTTATAGGGAAAATATCAACTATATCACCGCGTTGCGCATACTGTCCTACGCCTTCAACCGCGGAATATCTCTTGTATCCCATACGCACAAGGCTGGTCAGAATATCATTGGTGGAATATTCCTGCCCATCCTTCAATTCAAAAGTATTCTTTATAAGCACGTCAAGAGGAATACATCGCGACATAAGTGCATCTGGAGTTGTAACAATCATTCTGCTCTTATTATTGGCAATCTGCCACAGAGCATTTATCTTTTTCTGTTCAAACTCTCTTGAGAAATTGTCGATTTTATGGAATAAAAACTCTCTTGAAGGCAGAAAAATACATTCTTCCCCTGTGAAACCATAAATATCAAGACAAACACTTTTTGCAGTTTCTTCGTCTTTAGCAATATATAAAAATGAACATGACAAATCGCCCAAAAGCATAGATGCCAGATTTGTTTTATGTACGTGCGATACACCATAAACTGAAATCGGCGAGACGTTTTGAGCTAAAAACTTTGTCAACGACTGATATTCACTTAATTTTGCGGTTTCCTTTAATAATACAGACATTTTTTACCCTTGAATTATTAGTTTACCTATATATTATCACTTTACTAATTAAATTTCTGTCGCGCAATGTCAATTCCGTTAGTAAGTATTTCTTCTACAATATCAGGTACTGTCTGAATTGTCTTGATGCTTTCTGCATCGATAGTATCAAGAACAAAATCTGCAAGGTCTTCCCCTGCTTCCTTATTTGGTGCACCTACACCAATCTTGATTCGTGGGAATACGTTTGTACCGAGGCAATAAATAATGCTCTTGATGCCATTATGACCACCGTCACTGCCGGAAGGTCTGATACGCACCTTGCCTGGCTTGAGGGAAATATCATCATAGATAACAAGGATATTTTCCTTTTCAATCTTGAGTGCCTTGGCAAGGTCTCTTGTTGCTTCGCCGGAAAGATTCATAAAAGTCTGTGGCTTTACGATAGCAACGTTTTTACCTGCAATAACACAAAGACCATAAATAGCCTTACACTTTGTCTGATTCAGTCTGCCTGAACCATATTTATTCCACAAGACGTCCGCTGACAAAAAGCCAGCGTTGTGTCTTGTTTTTTCATATTTACTGCCCGGGTTACCGAGGCAGACAATCATATATTCAATTTTACCGGTTACTTCCGGTGCCTTAGGTTTCTTTCTGAAAATAACGGACACCCCTTATTATATTAATATGTCTGGAAAATTCGCATAATCTCTGCGAAATCATTAGTCTTTGTCAAAGCAAGCTGAAGAAGGAGTCTTGCCTTCTGCGGATTAAGTGTGCCGGAATTGATGAAGTTTTCAGGAGATTTTGCTCTCTTGGAAACGTAACCATTGCCAATTCTGGAGCAGCTTACGATAGGCTTCTTATCCTTTTTCTTTCTGAGCTTCATACCCCAGTCCTTGCTTGAGCCGCCGTTGCCTGCACCTGCAATAACAACCGCATCACTGTTCTTATATATGTAATCAAGTATCTTGACGTCAGCATCAAGGTGGAAATATGCAATACCAACCTTAGGAAGATCTGTCAGTTCGGATACGTCAAATTCTGTTTCAAATGTATGCTTTTTTGTGCTCTGATTGATAAAATATACGTTTTCATCGTGGAGATAACCCAAAATTCCAAAATCTCTGCCGTTAAACGCATCTGTTCGGAAAGTATTTACCTTCTGTCCTTCACGTGCGCCTACGATACTGTCGGAGAAAGAGATAAGAACACCCTTACCCACTGCATCGTCATGAGCAGCCAGAGCAACTGCCTGATAAAGATTCATAGGTCCGTCTGCACTGATTGCTGTAGAAGGTCTCATAGAGCCGACCATAACTACAGGCTTATCTGTCTTTACTGTAAGATTAAGGAAGTATGCTGTTTCTTCCAGAGTATCTGTGCCGTGTGTTACAACAAAGCCATCGATATCTTCTTTTGCAAGCTTATTGATTTCATTTGCAAGGTCAATAAGATTTTTTGAAGTGACGTTGTCACTTGCTGTGTTCAAAAACTGTTTACCCTGCACCTCAGCGAGTTTTTCAATACCTGGTACGCTGTCGATAATTTCCTGAATACCAACTTCACCCGGCTTATATTCAGCAGATTTACCTGCCTGACCCTTGCCGGCAATAGTACCACCTACAGCTAAAATCATGATCTTTTTCATAAGTAAAACTCCTTTGGTTAATATATTTGACGACAACAGCAGGGCTTTAAAGCCCTGCTGTTTTAACAAGTCGATTGATTAGAACAAAGAGGAAACAGAGCTGCCTTCGTAGATTCTCTTGATAGCTTCTGTGAAGAGATCAGAGATAGAAAGCTGCTTAATCTTTTCGCACTTCTTGTGTTCTGGGAGTTCAATTGTATCGAGGATGAATACTTCCTTGATAACGCTAGCTTCGAGTCTTTCGATAGCTGGGCCGGAGAGAACGCCGTGTGTTGCGCAAGCGTATACGTTCTTTGCGCCGCCGATATCAACGAGAGCCTTAGCTGCGTTGCAGAGTGTACCAGCTGTATCGATCATATCGTCGATGATGAGAACGTCCTTATCCTTGATGTCGCCGATGATGTTCATAACTTCGGAAACGTTAGCCTTCTGGCGACGCTTGTCGATGATAGCGATAGGTGTATCGAGCTTTTCAGCAAATGTTCTTACACGGCCAACAGAACCGAGGTCTGGAGATACACAAACGAGGTCTGGGTTGGACTTGCCAAACTTTCTGAGGAAGTGTGGGATAAGAACTGTGATACCCATGAGGTTGTCCACTGGAATATCAAAGAAGCCCTGAATCTGAGCAGCGTGAAGGTCCATTGTGAGAACTCTGTCAGCACCTGCTGTTTCGATCATATCAGCAACGAGCTTAGCAGAGATTGGATCTCTTGCCTTGGACTTTCTTTCCTGACGAGCATAACCGAAGTATGGGATAACAGCTGTAATGCTTGCTGCGGAAGCTCTCTTGAAAGCATCGATCATGATGAGTGCTTCCATGAGGTTGTTGTTAACTGGTTCACATGTGGACTGAATGAGGAATACGTCGCAGCCTCTTACGGATTCACCGATAGAAACGGAAATTTCACCGTCGGAGAATCTGGAAACTGTGCATTCACCAAGTGTGAGGCCAAGATTGTCAGCGATCTGCTTTGCAAGCTGTGGATTTGCATTACCTGCGAAGAGTTTGATATTGTTGCCATGTGGAATCATATTGGTTTACCCCCAAATAATATTATTTTTGATTATAATTTACCGTCTTCTCTGCGCTTTTTAGCCCAGTCAGGTTTTGTATACTGTCTTGCTCGTGCAACTGTGAGAGCCTGTTCAGGAACATTTTCAACAACAGTAGAGCCTGCTGCAACAAATGCACCGTTGCCGACTTCAACAGGAGCAACAAGGTTTACGTTACATCCGATGAAGGCATTATCCCCCACCTTTGTCTTATACTTGCTCTTGCCATCGTAGTTTACAGTGATAGCACCACAGCTGAAGTTTACGTTCTTGCCGATTTCGCTATCGCCGATGTAAGCAAAGTGGGAAATCTTTGTACCTGTATCGATAACAGATTTCTTGATTTCAACAAAGTCACCGATTTTGACCTTATCGCCAATTTCAGACTTTGGTCTTATGTATGAAAATGGTCCTACCGTAGTGTTTTCACCTACTGTACTTTCATATACCTGAGAATTATTGATTTTTGTATTTGCACCAATAACGCTGTCGGCAATCAAAGAATTAGGGCCGATAACTGCTCCGGAATGAATATGAGTATTGCCGTAAATCTGGCAGTTAGGCATAATCACTGTGCCTTCTTCAATAACTGCAAGCGGAGATACCATAACAGAAGCAATATCTGTAATGAAAACGCCATCGTACAAAAGATTCTGGTTTACTCTGCCCTTGAGGATTTCCTGACAAAGATATGCATTGAAAGCATTGTCCGCCATATAAGCCTCTTCAGCAGGCATATAGAATATCTTAAGCTGACATTCTTCATTCATAGACTTGACAGAGCCCTTTGGAAGATATACTGCAACTCTTTCTTCACCATTTTCAAGTGAAACAGGAATTGTTTCAGCAGAAAGCTCCGCAAGTGTATTTGAAGAAATACATACTGCCGGTCTGTAAATGATTATTGTATCATTTTCAGGATTGAAGCTTTCTTCTGTATAGAAAATGTTTTCAGATATTTCCATGCAGGTATTTGTCAGAATATCCTTGGCTGAAGTGAACAACACAGGAATGTCTGGCCATTTTTCGTTGAGAATTAAAATATCCATATATCCCTCCTATTAAAATGTAAATGGATACAAATATATTATACCACCTATTTTATTTTTTTCCAACCCTTTTTTATAAGTTTACAAAAAAGTTTTTTAATGGTATAATATGTTATGATAAGAAATTAAATGGAGTTTAATTTTTATATATGAGTAAACTTATTATAGATCTTCAGCCGGATGAAGCCAATATAGCGATTCTGCAGTCGAAAAATCCCGTTGCTGCCCTTCTCTATATCTACGGCGTTGTCAATGGCGGAATAATAGATACAGAAAAAGCAAAAGAAGAATTGCTTATAGATGAGTTTTCCATGACACGTGCTATCGATAATTTACTTGCATTTGCAATATGCTCGGTTGGCAAAGAAAGCTCACTTACGGCAAGTCCTACCTTCCAGGATATTGCAAACCTCCGTAAAACCGATTATGGCTTCAGGGGAATATGCAATATTTATGAAAAGGCCCGTGGCGGACACATCAATCAGAATGAAATCACTTCCCTCTACAATATCTACGTGAATCTCAATATGTCACCCGATATGCTGACACTTCTCATCACGTCACTCAAGGAGAAGGAACGACTCAGCCTTCGCAATCTCGAAAAAACAGCATACGAATGGCATGATTCAAATATCACTACGTACGAAGCAGCTGAGCAATATATGAACGAACGATTTACTCAGGCAAACAGATACCGCGATATTCTCCGCGTATTGAATATCAACGGACGTGACCCTGTTGTAAGTGAAAAAAAATTCCTCGACGTATGGATTGAAAAGAAAATCCCCGTTCAGCTTATTGCTCTGGCATACGAAAAAACCATTTATAACATTTCAGAGCTGAGATGGCCGTACATAAATAAAATCCTTATGAACTGGTCTGATGCAGAATATAAAACAACAGATGACGTAATCAAAAACGAATCCGGTGTTCAGCGTACTGCTTCTCCTGCTCAGGATAAGGCTCAAAAAACAAACCAGACAAAATTGCTTGAAGAATACAATAAAAAGCGTCATGACCGCGAACAAAAGGCCGCATTTCTTCTCAAAAAGCTTACCGAAGAATCTACGGCATTTATGGAAAACGAGCGTCATATCAAGCTTGTATCACGAAAAATGGCAGGTGCGGCAATGTCCGGCGGAGATATGTCAATTTTCAAGGCACAGCTTGATGACCTTAACCGAAAGCGTTCGCAGATTATCTCCGCAAACGGATATGACGTAACCGACGTATTCCCTTCCCCTGATTGTCCGTTATGTAACGACTACGGATTCATCGGATCAAACATGTGCAAATGCTTTAAAGAAAAGCTTGAAAAAATGTAAATATATATAAACAGGAGGCTATATGAACCAGGAATTATTAGAACAGAAGCTTAAAAAAGCGTTAGAGCTTGCTCCACCAAATGTTTTTGACAAGGTTGCTAATCTTTACTTTGTCCCTACATTCTGCGGTGAACATGAATTCTTCTACAAGGATGAACACTTTGTCGGAGAGGATAAATGCCATAAGTTCTTCCTTGTAAATATGGAAAACGGCGAAAAAACAGATCTTTTCGACCATATCATTCTCGGCAAGAGACTTTCTGACCACCTTGGCAAGGAAATCAGCCACAGAAAGCTCCCTATCGAAAACGTAAAGAAGACAGCTGACGGTATCGAGTTTGAATATGAAAAAGTAAAGTATGCATTTGCTGACAACAAGCTTACAGAAATTGAAAAGGTTCCTGTACAGAAGCTCGTTATCTCCCCTGACGGAAAGCTCGGCGCTTTCACACGTGATGAAAACGTTTTCGTCAAGGATATGGCAACAGGCGAAGAAACTCAGGTTACATTTGATGGTATTCCTCATTACGGCTATGCTGGTGTATTTGAAGGCAACGAAAATATCATCCGTGAAAAGCTCATCGGCTTTGTAAGACCTGCAGGTGTTATGTGGTCTCCAGACAGCAAGAAGCTCCTTACATACCGCATTGACGAACGCGACGTCAAGGAACTTCACCTTATCCAGAACGTTCCTACAGACGGCTCTATGCGTCCAATTCACTATGCATATAAGTATGCTCTTCCTGAAGATGACGTTGTAGCAGTTGCTGAGCTTTATCTCTGCGACCTTGAAAAGAAGCAGAATACAATGATTCTCGACAAGGTTTACGTTGACCTTTCCGAACCATTCAACGGCGGTTTCAAAATTGCTGCATGGTCTGACGAAGGCAACAACTTTATCGCATGGAGAATGGACAGAGGCCATAAGAATGCTGAAGTATTCAAGGTTAACTCCAACACTCTTGAAAAAGAACACATTTTCACAGAAACAACAGATACATTCCTCTTCTTCGACTTCTACCGCGGTAAGTTTGGCGGCGACCCACGTTTCGATAAGAACGCAATCCGTCAGATGTGGTACAGCGAAGAAAAGAACAGACTCTTTTGGATTTCCGAACGCGACGGCTATTTCCACGTATATGATTACGATGTAAACGGTAAGCAGGTAAGAAAGCAGATTACAAGTGGTGAATACAACGTTCGTCAGATTCTCCGCGTAGATGACGAAAAGAATATTATGTATCTCACAGCTGCAGGCGTTGAAGAATACAGCTCCCCATACAAGATGAAGGCTTATACTTGCAACATGGAAACAGGCGAGCTTACAATCCTCACACCTGATGAACACGAACACTACGTAAATATCTCTCCTGACGGCAAGTTCATCGTTGACAACTTCTCAACTGCAGACGAACCACCAATGGTAGTTATCAGAGATATCGAAGGTAAGTATATTTCTACAGTGTTCAAGGCAGATATCACACCACTTAACGCAATGGGTATTTCCTACGCAATGTCCTATAAGGAAAAGGGCGCTGACGGCAAGACAGATATCTATGGTATTATGGTATTCCCTTCCGACTTCGACCCTAAGAAAAAGTATCCAATCATGGACTACTACTATGGTGGTAATCAGACAACAAACGTTCCTACAAACTACCACGACTTCCTCAACAAGGGCTACCTCAACAGCCTTGCAGAGCTCGGCTTTATCGTAGTTATCGTTGACGGCCACGGCACACCATTCAGAAGCAAGGCATTCCATGACACTTGCCACAAGAACGTCGGCACTTGCTGCGGTATGGACGACCATGTTGCTGTATTCAAGAATCTTTGCGCTAAGTATCCATTCATGGATGGTGACAAGATCGCTGTATGGGGTCATTCCGGCGGCGGTTTTGCAGCATATAAGTGTATGGTAACATATCCTGAAGTTTATAAGTGCGCTATGGCATCCGGCGGTAATCATATGCAGGAACTCTATATTTCCGGCTGGAGCGAACGCTTCATGAATGAATATGATGCAGAAGTATGGAAGGCTCAGAACTCTGAATTCGATGCTCACAAGCTTCAGGGTCCTCTCCTTCTCATTCACGGCGAGCTTGACGATAACGTTCATCCTGCTGCAACAATGCGTCTTGTTGATGCACTCATCAAGGCTGATAAGGACTTTGATTTCCTCATCGTTCCAAACAGACACCATCTCCTCTCCATTGATAAGTATTATCAGAAGAAGGTATTCAAGTTCTTCGCAAAGCATATGCTCTAATATTCAATAAATAATTATATTTAAAATATAAATACGGAGGTACAAGCTATGTCTAATCCAAAGGTAAAACGCGCTATTGAGATCGTTAAGGAACAGCGTTACTACGACAGTATTCAGGGCCTTATGGGCTGGGATATCTGGGAAGGTCTTTCCAAGGAAGGCCAGCCATACCGTTCTGAAGTAAGCGGTTATTTCACAAAGCACGCTCTCAGCCTTCTCAAGAGCAAGGAAACAGAAATGCTCGTCGGCGAACTCAAGGAGCTCGATGATTCCGCATTCGCAGATATCTACGAAAAGGCTGCTGCAAAGAACCTTATCGACAGATATACAAAGGCAACTCAGATTCCTGATGAACTTCAGGTTGAAATGAGAAAGTTTACTGCTGAAGCTCAGCGCATCTGGCAGGACTGCCTCAAGATCAATAGCTTTGAAGCTTATAAGCCAACTCTTAAGGGTCTCTTTGACCTCAAAATGAAGGTTGCTAACGCTATCAATCCTCATGCAAATCCATTTGACGTTCTCTGTGACACAGTTGACAAGGGCATCGATACAGCTGAAGTGGGCAGAATCTTTGCAGCTCTCAAGGTTGGTATCAAGGACATCCTCGATCAGATCAAGGATGAACACGCAGCTATCGATGACAGCAAGGTAAGATTCCAGTGTGAAACAAAGCGTATCCGTGACATGGCATACGATGTAAACACACTCACAGGCTTTAACTATGACTGCGGTAAGGACTCCGAAACTGTTCACGGTATGTGTACAGGCGTCGGTCCACGCGACAGCCGTATTGCTATTTCCTATCGTGGTGACCCATGGGGCGGTATGTTCACAATGCTCCACGAAGGTGGTCACGGCCGTTATAACTACGGTTCCAACCCAAGAGCTATTGAATGTGGCGTATGGGGCGGCGTAAGCGGTGCAATGCACGAAGGTCAGGCTCGCTTCTACGAAAATATGGTTGGTCGTTCTTATGAATTCATCAAGTACGCATATCCAACAATGGTAAAGCACTTCCCTGAAATCAAGGATATCAGTGTTGAAGATTTCTACAAGGCAGTTAACAAGGTAACTCCAAGCCTTAACCGTATCGGTGCTGATGAACTTACATACAGCCTCCACCCTATCATCCGTTTTGAAATTGAAAAGGAATTCTTCAACGGCAACATCAAGACAGATGACTTTATGGAACTTTGGGATGCTAAGTATGAAGAATGCTTCGGCCTCAGACCAAAGAACGTTAAGGAAGGCGTTCTTCAGGATATCCACTGGGCATCCGGTCACGTTGGTTACTTCCAGAGCTATACACTCGGTAACGTATACGGCGGTCAGCTTCTTCATAAGATGCTCGAAAAGACACCTGATCTTTACAAGCAGATGGAACTCGGCAACTTTGCTCCTGTTAATGATTTCCTCTATGAAAACATTCACCAGTATGGTAATTCCGCATACACACCAAAGGAACTCATTGTCAACGCAACAGGCGAAGAACTTACAGAAAAGTACTTCCTCGAATATCTCCGCAACAAGTATCTCAAGAAGTAATTTCAAATACAGAAAAAGCTCCTGCTTAAAGGCAGGAGCTTTTCTTTATATATTCATAATTTCAATCGCTATTTCTTCGACCGATTTATCATCAGTATTTATGTTTATACTATTTAAGCACTCATACATTGGTATTCTTACCAAGCTTCTTTCAAGAACGTCTGCTGTGCGGATACCATTTTCAATATCCTTACCAAGTCTATCTTTAAGAGTTCTTTCTGTGCAAACCAATGAAATCGGAATTATTCTGCAGTTATCTTTTTCAAGACCATTTATAACGTCATCAATAATACTCTGCACGTGCATTACCCAGCAGAAAATAATATTCTGATATGCACTGCATTTTGTAAAATTATTGAGTGTATGATGGATATTATCCATAACCATCGCCTTTGTTTCTTCCGTAACCACAAAAGGGTCAGCATCCCAGCACCAATCGCCATCAAGAAAAATTGCATTATCCAGCTTTTTCTTCAGCAACTGACTGACCGTAGTCTTTCCTACGCCCATAGTGCCGCCAATTATATATACGTTTTTCATAGCATTACCTCTTTTCTATAATGCTATTATATCATTCTTGTTTTATAATTTCAATCAGGCAAGGCGCTTTTTGACCTTTTCAATTACTCCTTTTTCAAGCCTTGACACCTGTGCCTGAGATATTCCTATTTCCTTTGCCACCTCTGTCTGTGTCTTTCCGTCGTAAAATCTCAGAGCAAGTATTCTCTTTTCTCTATCATCCAGATCTGTCACAGCCTGCTTTATGGAAATCTGTTCTATCCAATTATCATCTGTGCTCATTGTATCGCGAATCTGGTCCATAACGCAGATTGTGTCGCCACCATCCTGATAAATAGGATCATATAATGACACAGGGTCAGCTATGGCATCCAGAGCAAAAATCACGTCTTCTCTCTTCAGTCCAAGATTCTTCGCAAGTTCTTCAGCAGTCGGCTCACGCTGATATCGGGCAATAAACTCCTCTTTTGCAGTAAGTGCCTTATATGCATTATCTCTCATCGATCTGCTGACTCTTACCGGGCTGTTATCCCGCAGAAATCTCCTAAGTTCTCCAATTATCATCGGCACTGCATAAGTTGAAAACCTTACTCCGTGCACCGGGTCAAAATTGTCAATTGCTTTAATGAGCCCTATACACCCAATCTGAAAAAGGTCGTCCGAAGGCTCACCTCTTCCGGTAAACTTATGAAGTACTGCAAGCACCAGCTTAAGATTTCCTGCAACAAGTTCATCTCTTGAAAATGCATCTCCTGACCTTGCTTTTGTAAGCAAACACATTGTTTCATCATTCTTTAACACTGTAAGCTTGGAGGTATTTACACCACATATTTCAACTTTTCCCTGCATATCATTCTCCTGATAAAATACTGATATAATTATTGTCATTTTCAGCATCAATAATTCACAGGAGATAAAAATAAACCACTATAATCCATATCATTGACGTAGATTATAGTGGTTGAAAATTATAATTTATTCATTCTTTTTGCAACTTCAATACCCGTAGGTGTAAGTGCAAGTCCTCCCTTTGAAGTTTCTCTCAAAGAAGGAGGCATTGTAACGCCGATCTGATACATTGTGTCAATAACTTCATCAGGTGGAATAAAGCTTCTGATACCTGATTTAGCCATATCTGCCGCAGTAATTGCAAGCGAAGCGAATACGCCGTTCCTCTTGACGCAAGGCACTTCAACAAGCCCTGCTACAGGGTCACATACGAGACCAAGGCAATTTTTAAGAGCAAGCGTTGCTGCATGAGCACATTCTTCAAATGGGCTGCCTGTAACAAAAGCCGCAGCAGCTGCAGCCATTGCCGCACCCGCACCGCATTCAGCCTGACAACCACCCTGTGCACCTGAAATAGTTGCTCTTATGGCAATTACAGTACCGATAGAAGCAGCTGTCAAAAGCGCCTTGATTGCAGTATCATCATCAAAGCCAAATTCTTCCTGCGCAGCAACAAGCACACCCGGAAGGATACCTGATGCACCTGCTGTTGGAGCTGCAACGATGATACCCATACTTGCATTATGTTCAGATGTAGCAAGCGAATACGCTATCGCCTTTGAATGAAAACGGCTGAGCATACTAGAGTGTTTTTCGATCTGATTATTATATAATCTTGCATCGCCGCCCGAAAGTCCACTGACAGACATAAGGTTGGATTCAAGTCCATCCTTGATTCCCTGTTTCATTACAGAGTAAACGTTTGAAACTCTTTCGTAAATTTTATCGATAGGAACACCTGTGTCTTCACATTCAAGCTCCATCATAAGCTGCCACACAGGTATATTTTTTTCTTTTGAATCGTTTATGAGTGCTTCAATTCCTGATATATACATATTTTATCACCTTAAAATCTTGGGATTCTGATAACCTGATTTACGTTTTTTGTCATTCTGAGCATACTTACTGTGTCATCTGCAACCGGCACGTCTGTTTCGATTATAGAAACAACTTCGCCATTTCTCTTCGTACGCTTGAGAGTCATGTTACTGATGTTGTACCCTGCCCAGGCCATAACTGTTGTAAGCGCAGACAACATGCCCGGTATATCAAGATGAATAATTACAAGCGTATCCTGATTACATGGTGTTTCGATTGTAAATTCATTGATGGAATTAATAACAATAGAGCCACCGCCGACAGATGCCGCTCTCATTTTGAATTTCTTACCAGTAACGCTTTCTGCCTCAATTTTAACTGTATTAGGATGATATCTGGATTCCTGGGCTTCTGCAAAGGTAATTTGCATTCCCAGTTTTTTTGCGATATCGAGACTGTCTCGGTTTTCAATATCTGCCGGTCTGTGTCCCAGCAAACCACCGACTACCGCTTTGTCTGTACCATGTCCTATTGCAGTTTCTGCAAACGAACCATAAAGAGTTACTTTTGCTTTTTTCACTTCTTCACCCATCAACATTCTGCATGCCAAGCCAATACGGACAGCACCGGCTGTATGTGAGGAAGATGGACCTACAGTAATCGGGCCTAAAATATCAAAAAGACTTACACTCATATTTTTCCCTCATATTGAAAGTGGCACCCTATACGGATGCCACTACTAAAGTTAAATTATTCTAAAACCTTTGCGCAGCGTTCGCACAATGTAGGATGATTTTCATTTGTACCAACTGTATGGGAGAACATCCAGCAACGTTCGCACTTTTCGCCTTCAGCCTTTGTAACTTCTACGCCTACGTTTTCCATGGAATACTGCTTGCCGCCGTTGCCGCAAACCATTTCAACCTTGGAAACGATGAACAATGTTTCGAGAAGCTTGTTCTGGCCTTCGAACTTCTTGAAGAGATCTTCGTTCATGTAGAGAGTGATCTTAGCTTCAAGTGGCTTACCGATGAGCTTGGAAGCACGAGCTTCTTCAAGACCCTGGTTAGCAGCAGTTCTGAGAGCGATGAGTTCATCCCACTTAGCCATTTCTTCATCGGAAAGATGATATTCTGTGAATGGCTTATTCATCTGGTTGAGCATGATATGCATTGTATCATCGCCATCCTTATGTGGCATTGCCTGCCAAATTTCGTCGGATGTAAATGCGAGGATAGGAGCAAGCATTCTTACCATAGAGTCGAGGATGAGGTAGATAGCTGTCTGTGCGCTTCTTCTTTCTACGCCGTCAGTCTTTTCACAGTAAAGTCTGTCCTTGATAACATCAAGATAGAAGTTGGAAAGTTCTACAACGCAGAAGTTATGAATGCTGTGGTGAACAACATGATATTCGAATGCATCGTAGCCTTCCTTAACCTTATTCATAAGGCTTGTGAGCTTTGTAACTGCCCATCTGTCGATTTCCATCATTTCTTCTGGCTTTACAAGGTTATTTGCATCGAAGCCAGCGATGTTACCGAGGATATATCTTGCTGTATTTCTGATCTTGAGATACATCTGGGAGAGCTGCTTGAAGATTTCCTTGGAAACTCTTACGTCAACTCTGTAGTCGGAGGATGCAACCCAAAGGCGGAGAATATCAGCACCGTATTCCTTCATTACGTCGAGTGGGTCAACTGTGTTGCCAAGAGACTTGGACATCTTCTTGCCTTCGCCGTCAACAACCCAACCATGTGTGAGAACGTTCTTGTATGGTGCACCCTGATTCTTTGTAGCAACAGCTGTAAGGAGAGAAGACTGGAACCAGCCTCTGTACTGGTCAGCACCTTCGAGATAAAGGTCTGCTGGCCAATGGTGATCTTCCTTGCCGTCTACAACTACGAAGTGTGTGGAGCCGGAGTCAAACCAGCCGTCGAGTGTATCTGTTTCCTTGAAGAAGTGTACGCCACCACAATGTGGGCACTTGAAGCCTTCAGGAATAATTTCTGTTACGTCGTGGATGTACCAGGAGTTAGAACCTTCGTTCTTGAACATTTCGGAAACTGCAGCGATTGTTTCATCTGTGCATACTGGCTTCTTACAGTCTTCACAGTAGAATACTGGAATTGGGAGACCCCAGTGACGCTGTCTGGAAATACACCAGTCTGCTCTTTCACGGATCATAGAAACCATTCTGTCGCCGCCCCATGCAGGAGACCATGTAACGTTTTCACAAGCAGCTACTGCGTCATCCTTAAAGGATTCAACGGAGCAGAACCACTGTGGTGTAGCTCTGAAGATGATAGGATTCTTACATCTCCAGCAGTGTGGATATGGGTGAACGATGTCTTCGTATGCGAAGAGTGCGCCTGTTTCTACGAGGTGATCGAAAATAGCCGCATTGGACTTTTCGTAGTACATACCTGCGAACTGACCTGCATCTTCTGTGAGAACGCCCTTGTCGTTTACTGGAACGAGCATTGGGAGGTTATATCTTCTGCCTGTGATATAGTCGTCAGCACCGTGGCCAGGAGCTGTATGAACGCAACCTGTACCGGAATCCATTGTAACGTAGTCAGCATTAACGATAAGGCTGTCTCTGTCGAGGAATGGATGCTGTGCTGTCATAAGTTCGAATTCATTACCCTTGAGTTCAGCAATGATTTCGTAGTTTTCAATCTTAGCCTGCTTCATTGTAGCAGCAACGAGTTCCTTAGCCATTACGTATACGTTGCCGTTTTCAACCTTAGCAAGAACGTAGAGTTCCTGTGGGTTGAGAGCAATAGCAAGATTACCAGGGAGAGTCCATGTTGTTGTTGTCCAGATTACGAAGTAGAGCTTATCGAGATCGCAGTACTGAGCGAGCTTACCCTGATCGTTCTTAATCTTGAAGCTTACGTAGATGGACTTACATGGTGCATCGATATATTCGATTTCAGCTTCAGCAAGAGCTGTGTGGTCCTGTGGGCACCAGTAAACTGGCTTGAGACCCTTGTAAATGTAGCCCTTCTTGTACATTTCACCGAAGACCTTAACTTCAGTAGATTCGAATTCAGGCTTCATTGTGAGGTATGGGTTTTCCCAGTCACCGATAACACCGAGGCGCTTGAACTGAGTCATCTGAGCGTCAACCCAGCCTTCAGCAAACTTCTTACAAGCATCACGGAATTCTGGAATGCTCATCTTTGTTCTGTCGAGCTTATTCTTCTTGATGATTGCGCTTTCGATAGGCATACCATGGTTGTCCCAGCCTGGAACGTAGATAGCATTGAAGCCTGTCATCATCTTATATTTGTTTACAAAGTCCTTAAGAACCTTGTTCATTGCTGTACCCATATGGATATTATTGTTGCTGAATGGAGGGCCGTCATGCAAAACATACTTTGGCAGGTCCTTATTCTTTTCAATAATTCTCTTATACAAGCCAATTTCTTCGTTGTGTGCGAGCATGCCTGGTTCTCTGTTAGGGAGACCGGCTCTCATAGGAAACTCTGTTTCAGGCAAGTTAAGAGTCTTGTTGTAATCCTGTGCCATTTTAAAATCCTCTATTTCTTCTTTTTATTATCGTCAAAATCTTCATCGTAGTTTGCACCGAATCTGAGGTCGTCAAACTGGAACTTTGGCTTTGGTGTAAAGCCGCCTGTGCCGTAAATCTTACCTGTATCAGATTCATCTGCATCTTCTACTGTTTTTTTATGAACTGCTTTTTCCTTTTTGCCAAGGTGAAGCTCAAAAAATCTTGTTGAATATTCGTCTGCATTTTTATTTTCTGCAGGCTCGTTTTCTATATCAAAAACTATTTCTTCTTCCACAGTTTCCTCTACGATTTCTTCCTCTGTTTCTTCTTCAAAGTTTTCAACAATGAAGTCCTTTGGAAGCTCGAACTCGAAAGTATCAGGCGATGCCTTTACGAATTCTTCCTCTTTCTTTGGCTGAACAACTTCTTTAACAGGAGCTGCTTCAATAAGAGCATTGATAACTTCAATATTCTTGCTGAGGATGGACTTTATCTGCTCTGCATACTGGCTTGTTTCAGCCTTCATAGCAGCAAGCTTATCCTTTTCGGAATCATAGGATGCCTTCATTTCAATAATGCTGGATTCTGCTGTGGATCTTGCTTCATTAATTATTTCAGCAGCTTCCTTTTCGGCATTTGCAATCATTTCCTTTGATTTTGTCTGCGCTGTATAAAGCATCTTTCTGATTTCATCGTCAACGCTGCGATATTCTTCGATCTTGTCAACGAGAACCTTCATTTTGCTTTTGAGTGTGATATTTTCCTTGTAAATATCTGTGTAGTCGCTGATTATAGTATCAAGAAAGTCATCAACCTGCGACATATCGTAACCACCGAATACAGCTTTTTCAAACTTTTTATTCTGAAGTTCTTGTGGTGTAAGCATATATCTTCCCCCGTTATTATTTCTAAATCATCCCTTGCAGAAGCGCTTCCAGAAATACAATAGTCATAAATGCAAGCATGAATGATATATCAAATGGAAACCCTCTGAGTGCTTCCACGTTCTGAAGCAGCTTTCTGAACGGCATGAGCAATGGCTCTGTCAGACCAAATATGAACTCATATATTCTGCTGCCCTGAATCTGCGGAAACCATGACATTATAGCTCTGAACAAAAGCAGATATTCAAACACCGCAAGCATCGAGGATGCTGTATTCAGAGCAAGAAGGTTTATAGTTCTAAGCATTATTTCTCCAAACTAAATGTACAAGCCGTTGTTTTCAAGTTCGTCAATAAGGTCACCCATAATGTCAACAGTATATGGTGTGATAATAAAGGTATTATTCGCAACCTTCTTGATTTTACCTTCAAGAGAATATGTAACACCGCTGAGGAAGTCGATAAGTCTTCTTGCAATGTCCTTGTTTGTATCTTCGAGGTTGAGAACTACTGTTCTTCTGTCTCTGAGATGATCTGCGATTTCAGCAGCATTTTCAAATCTTTCCGGCTTTACAAGCACAACGGAAAGCTGTGTTGTCGCATGGATATTTACAACCTTATCACTCTTTCTGTGATCAGGTACAGACGATGCAACAGGCTCGATTTCCTGTGCAGGCTGGTTTCTTCTGGTTCTAGGAGTGAATTCTTCGAAATCGTCTTCGTCGTCTTCGCCCTTAGTCCATTTTACGATATCTTTAAAAATACTCATAGTTACTCCTCTCGTATTATTAAACTGCATATATTAATATAATACATTTTTTTACACTTATTGTCAATGTTTTTACGGGATTTTTTAGGATAAATTTCCTGAAATTATAATTTTATCGTATTCAAACAGGCCTTCGTCGATGCTGTCTGCCTGTTTTACAAGATAATAGCTGTCAGTTTCAAACAGCCATTCGATTTCCTTGAAAACAGATTTTTCACCCACAAGGCAATATACACCCCATTTGCCACCTACCTGACGGATGGACGTTTTAGGGATTTTTATACCTGTGTAATTACCAAGGACGATTTCTGCCTGCTGTGTTCTGTTGGAGAGAAGCAAGCCATCCATGTGTGCACACTTGAAAATAGCAAGATTTCTTCCACCCTCTTCTTTTCTGATTTCAACCACCTCTGCAGGCTCTTCTTTTGTAGAAACGTGAGGGAAAGTAAGTGTAACCTTTTCGTGAGAATTAAGCTTTTTCGCCTGGGCATCATCAATTTCCACGGCAAAATACCATTCAAATCCGGAAACGATTTTGCCTGTTGAATAATTCAGACCTGCATCCTTGTTGTCAACTGCTTCCTTTACGTCGTCACAAGTCAGTGTTTCAAGCCCTGCAATCATATAGCGTTCATCAAAGCCGTCACTCGCCTTGAAGAAATAACCTGCTTTGTTGCTTTTAATATAACTGCCCGAGTACACTGCATTTTTAGACTTTGCTATTTCATTCTGCAGTGCCTTTATTTCATTATCGTACTCTTCCTGAGTGGAAATATTATTTTTCTGAAGGTCTATGAGTGAATTAAGCTGATACGTAGCATCATTGATTTCAGATATATCTCCTGAAATCTGTGCATCTGTATAATCTGAAACTGCAGATTTTATAAGGAGACTGAGTTTTGCACTGTCTGATACGTCAAACAGATACGCGCCGCCCTCTTTCATAACCTCGAGTCTGCTTGTAAGCTCTTTATAATGTGCATATTGCTCTCTTGTATTTTCATCCGAGAACAAAAGCGCAACGTTCTGGGTGTTGGCAACCTTTTCCCCATCGTTCACTAGAAATTCAAGCATTTCACTTGATTTCCATTCGATAGGATACTGGTCTCTTATGAATACACCTGTGACGTTAAGCTTGTCTACAGCCGTAACAGAAACCGCATCGATAGTATCGACCTGATTGCCTGTAGATGTATATAAATGATATCCAAGATATGCTATAAAAACAAGCATAATAAGGAATACCATCATTCTCCCCATAAAATCCTGCTGTTTCATCTATTTCTCCAATACTAATTATTCCTGAAGTTGCACATTCCGCAAAGGCACAATTGTAGATATCGCATGCTTGTACACCAGATACTGCTTATTTTCATTCATAAGCAAAACCGTATAGCCATCAAACGATGCCACAATACCCTTCTGCTGAAATCCATTCGTCATAAAAACCGTAACCGGCATTTTCTGGCTTCTCAGCATATTGAGAAAAACGTCCTGTACGTTTGCATTCTTTGTCATCTTCAAATCCTCCGATATAAAAATTATATCTATAATTCTATACCATTGGACACCAAGATTTCTGTCGCTTTCTGCAAAATATCTTCAAATGTATCATCAGGTGTATATTCAAGCCAGTTAACCTTATTCTGTGACTTGAACCATGTAAGCTGACGCTTTGCATAGTTTCTTGTTTTTTGCTTCAAAAGATCAGAAGCTTCTTTTTCTGTCATTTCTCCGTTGATAAAGCCGAGCACTTCCTTATAGCCGATAGCCTGCGCTGCCGTCCCCACAAGAAGACCATTATCAAGAAGTCCTTTTGTTTCCTCAAGAAGACCGTCTTCAAACATAATATCAACTCTTCTGTTGATTCTGTCATACAGAACTTCTCTTGAAACAGGATTCAAACAGATCGTAACACTGTCAAGTCTGTCAGCTTTACTCTTATGAATTCTATTATGTTCTGTCAACGTTATACCATAGTCATAGAACACTTCGAGTGCTCTGATGATTCTTTTCTTGTCGTTAGGATGAAGACGCTCTGCACTTTCAGGATCTATTTCGCTCAGCTCCTGATGCATAGCCTCGCCGCCTATTTCATCATACTTAAGGGTAAGTCTTTCACGTGTGCCTGTTTCCATATTCTGCCCCGGAAACTCATTGCCGCGTATAAGGGCATTGATATAAAGGCCTGTACCACCACAGATGACAACGTTCTTTCCTCTTGCAAAGATATCTTCAACGCATTTATAAGCTTCGTCACCGTATCGTGCGGCAGAATATACTTCCCCCGGCATGACAATATCAAGCATGTGATGTCTTATCCCCTGTGTTTCTTCTTCGGTTACCTTGGCTGTACCGATATTCATATATTTATATATCTGCATTGAGTCGGCCGAAACCACCTCTGCATTATAAAGTTTAGCAAGCTCTACAGACAGCTTTGTTTTGCCTGATGCTGTAGCGCCGCATACAACAATCACTTTGTTCATACTTTAACTTCTCTTAAACATTTTTTCAATCTGATACCTTGTCATAGGGCATACCGTAGGTCTGCCATGAGGACAATTTGCGAGTGTAGGGTCAACCAGCACAGCATTGACAAGAATTTCAAGCTCTTCCGTTACGTTGATAAATCCAGCCTTTATTGCAGCCTTACAGGATACGTTCTTGACAATATCATCGATAAGGTCACCATTTGCAAACTTGTACTGAGATATTTTATCTACAATAGCTGTTACGGACGCCTCAATATCACCGATGGCAATATATACAGGAGCCTTTCTGACAGAGATAATATTTGTGCCCATATCATCGATTTCAAAGCCAACATCCTCGAAAATCTTCATATTTTCAATAACCGCCTGCTTTTCTTCTCGCGTCAGTGTAATATTCTGTGGCTCGATAAGATACTGCCCAAAAAGCTCAAGCTCACGCGAAATGATTTTATTATAAACCATCTTTTCATGAACTGCATGCTTATCGATGAGTAACATCTGATCACCCTTTTCCACGATAATATACGTCTTGAAAATTTCTCCGACAATCTTATGTGGTTCAGGCGCCGGCATAGTGCTTTTTTTATTTTCCCAGTTATCAAAAATTTCTTTTTTGATTGTGTCAATCTTAGGCTCTTCCTTTGGTTTTTCCATTTCCGGATTGTATAAGGAATTATACATCACAGACGTTCTTACGCTCTGCTCTGCTTCACGCGGCTTCTGCATTTTCGGTTCAGGAAATGCAAGTGAATTATCAAAGAAAGACTTCTGTACAAGTGGTGTAAAGCTCTTTTCCTTTTCAGCTTTTTCAAGTCTTTCGCGCTTGTTTTTAATGATATTGGTATAAAACTCTGCTATCGAATATTCC
>JAFYNW010000230.1 GCA_017547995.1 Clostridia bacterium
CACCGAGAAGCTGGCCAATCATATCAGCATTGCCTGCAGAGGAGGAAGAGCCTCCTGCTGTGCCGAGCATTTCAAGGAGAGATGGGAGCGGAGATGCTGTACCGCCGCTTGCCGCCTGACCGGAAACCTCCATGCTTGCGAAAGCCTTGATACAACGTGCGTATTCGTCATCCATACCGATGAGCTCATACGTATCAACCGCATCGTCAACCATAGATGCCTGACGGAATGGGAAGTAGATGGAAAGGCCGTAGGAATTGCTCATATTGGAGGAAGTGCGGTTATACTTGACTGTGCTGAGGAGAGCCTTCGCAAGTGCATCGCCTTCTTCTGTCTTCATATTCTTTGCAAGATGAACGAGGTCAACCTGATCGATTCTGCTTGACGAGCCAAATTCACGCGCACCGCTTCTTGCATTGGAAACCTGAGCATATTCCTTATTCTTGATGAGATTATACGTCTTTGTGGAGAAATCTGCGAGAGTCTTTGGAATTGTCGCTTCGACTTCAGCAAGGTCTACGATGGAAAGTGTTGTAGACTGACCCTTACACTGTGTTGCACAAGTGTCAATGAAGTCATCGATGATATTCTTGCCGATTTCGATAGTTGGCATTGAAGTATTCTTTGAAAGCTTTGTGAGCCAGTTTGTATAATACCAGCCGATGCCAGGCTCTGTTTCTTCACTTGCAATCATATAGTCAGCATGCTTTGCAAGCATAAGAGCATTTTCTGTCGTTGCCATAAGACATGCATCGAAGCCGACGAAGTCGAACTTCACACCGCCTGCTGTGAGAGCCTTATCGATGCCTGCAAGGCTCATAGAGCCACTAGATGCAAACTTTTCGTCATAGCCAAAGCCGCTTACAGAGCCTCCGCCGTGATCCCAGAATACGAGAGCATTGCGGTTTGCAGGATACTTCTTCGCACACCATTTGATGAAGGATGAAAGTGTATCAGGGTCTGTCATAGACTTGCTGCCGAGATTTTCTTCAAGGCAGACGAGACCCTTGTCTGTAACCTGCCAGATCTGATTTGTCTTGCTGTTAAGAACGTTGTTCTGCCACTGCTTACATCCGCCTGTATAGACGATGAGGTTGATTTTGTCACCGACAGTTGCGTTGAGCATTTCCTGAAGGTCGGACGTTGCCATCTTGCTGCGGGATTCAAGGTCTGTACCACAGAGATAGAGCATAATAGTCATCTCATCCTTACCATTGCCCTTGATGGTTGTGTACTTGTCGCGGGCATTCTTGGCAACCGAGGTATCAAGCTCACCTGTATTGCTTCCGTTATCCCAGCCTGTGGATACGTTACCGCCGCCGAGTGTGCCGAGAAGCGTTGAAATATCGATACCGCCAAAATTGGAAGCAGTAGTCTGCTGTGCCGCTGTTGTCTGCTGAACGACTTCTGTAGGGATGTATGCACCCATATCGCCGCCGTCACCGCCGAGGAGCATGCTTGCCACCCCACCGCCACCGCCGAGAAGGGCTACAAGAAGAAGAATAATAAGCTTTGAGATGCCACCACCCGAGCGTGTGACGTTCTTTTTACCTCCACCTGCTGATGGACGGGATGCCGATGGGATACCAGGGCCACCGCCTGAGCCGACAGGACCTGTGCCAAGGCCTTCACCGCGGCGCCCTATTGGTTTGCCTGCACCGGTCACGTTTTTCTTACGGCCGGTTGGTCTGTTATTCTGATCCATATTTTTCACCTTTGCTGTATTTTACTGATAAAATGGCGGAAGAATCCCTCCGCCATTTCAAAAATTA
>JAFYNW010000231.1 GCA_017547995.1 Clostridia bacterium
TAGCCGCACCCTGAGCAACCTTGCACAGTCTGTCGTAGACTTCGCTGAGGTATTCACGGCTGACAGAGCGGATTGTATAGTGGGAGCTTGCATAGTCAGGCACGATGTTTGCCGCTGCACCGCCGTCTGTGATGATATAGTGCATACGTACGTCTTCGTTGAGATGCTCACGGAGATAGTTTGCGCCAACGTTCATAAGCTCGACTGCATCGAGAGCGCTTCGGCCGTGCTGTGGAGCAACAGCCGCGTGGGAGGTACGTCCGCGGAAGATGAAGTCGAGATTGTTAGTCGCAGTCATTCTGCCGATAGTTGCCGCATTGCCTGAGGATGGATGCCAGAAAATAGCAGAATCAAGCTCCTTGAATGCGCCTTCACGAACGAGGAAGGTCTTGCCAGGAGAGCCGTCTTCTTCGGCAGGACAGCCGTAGAAGTGGATTGTACCCTTGACGCCTGTCTTTTCCATTTCTTCCTTGAGGCCGATGACCGCACCGACACAGGCTGTGCCGAGAAGATTATGACCACAGCCATGACCAGGGCCGCCTTCAACTATCGCCTTACGCACAGGGCTGACTTCCTGACTCATACCAGGGAGGGCATCGTATTCACCGAAGAAGCCGATGTGAGGATAGCCTTCGCCCCACGTAGCGTGTACTGCAGTTTTAAGTCCCTTATAGCCTCTTTCCACGTTGAAGCCATACTTTTCAAGCATATCAGCCGTCCATGCACTTGCCTTGTATTCATGCCATGGAAGTTCAGGATTATTCCATATATCGAGAGCGAGCTTCTTTAGCTCGTCGCGTGTCTGAGCAATTTTATCAAACGCAATCTGACCTGTCATAATTTCATTTTCCTTTCGTTAATGATGTTAACAATATTATAATCCAAGGGTGATGTCCTGTCAATCGGATAATCAACATTACTGTTCACTTTTGCTTTCATTTGTGGCAAAAGAAGGTTTTTTACGGACTCTCGAGGACGTCGGTCCCTACGAACGTACGGGGAGGATTCTGACTGCTCATACATTTTTCCACATAAATATTGTAATTCCTTCTGAATAGTAGTATAATCAAATCATCAAAACAACACAAAGGAGAACTACTATGGAAAAGGTACGTCTTGGCCGCACAGAGATTATCGTCGGCAAAAACTCTTTCGGCGCGCTCCCAATCCAGCGCATTTCCAAGGAAGAAGCAGCAAAATTGCTCCGCAAGGCTTATGACAACGGCTTCAACTATTTCGATACAGCGAGAATGTACACAGACTCTGAAGAAAAGATGGGCTATGCCCTCGCTGATATCCGCGACAAAATCATCATCTCCACAAAGACAGCCGCAACTACTGTTGAAGGCTTCTGGAAGGACCTCAACACAAGCCTTGAAATGCTCAAGACTGATTACATCGACATCTATCAGTTCCACAACCCATCCTTCTGCCCAAAGCCAGGCGACGGCTCCGGTCTTTACGAAGCTATGCTTGAAGCTAAGGAGCAGGGCAAAATCCGCCATATCGGCATCACAAACCACCGTCTTACTGTAGCTGAAGAAGCTGTAAAGAGCGGTCTTTACGAAACACTCCAGTTCCCATTCTCCTATCTTGCAAGCGAAAAGGACGTCGCTCTCGTAAAGCTCTGCGAAGAACACGACGTTGGCTTTATCTGCATGAAGGCGCTCTCGGGCGGTCTCATCACACATTCCGACGTTGCATACGCATATCTTGCACAGTTCCCTGTTGCTCCAATCTGGGGTATTCAGCGTGAAAACGAGCTTGATGAGTTCCTCTCCTACAACGATAACCCACCTTCAATGAACGTAGAACGCGCGGCTTTCATCGAAAAGGAAAGAGTTGAGCTTATGGGCGAATTCTGCCGTGGCTGTGGCTACTGTATGCCATGCCCAATGGGTATCCAGATCAACACATGCGCAAGAATGTCTCTCCTTCTCCGCCGCTCCCCAACAGCAGGTCACCTTTCCGAAAAGGGTCAGGCTATGATGGCGAAGATTGACGACTGCATAGGCTGCGGTAAGTGTAAGGCGGCTTGTCCTTACGGCCTCGATACACCAAATCTCCTCAAGAGAAACTACGAAGACTACAAGACATTCCTTAAGTAAGGATATAAAGAAAGACCTCCGGAAATGGAGGTCTTTTATTTTGTATTGACATATTTTACAGGTGGCAGGACTTAAAACACCTCTCCCTGTAAACAGGGCGAAGCTATGCCACTAAATCAGCTGATAGAAAAGGCCGTGCTGAACGCAGTACCAGATGAGCTTGCCGTGGCCTCTTCTCTGGATACGCACGTTCATATCCCATTCAGGATAGGTCTTGACCAGCTCGATTTTTTCGCCTGTTGCGAAGGCAACGAAGGAAATATAATGCTCCTTTGTCATAGGATGGCTTGTTGTGATAAACCAGTCGTTTTCCACAGTTTCAACGGTGAGCTTTTCTTCAGGCTCAGCCTTTTTCATTTCAAGCGGCATCAGCTTTCTGCCGCAGCAGGAAATCTCTGCACAGCCTGTGGACATTGTGATATTGCCGCATTCTTCGCAGATATAGTACTTTGCGTTTTTCATATTTACCCCTTTATCGTCGTTTTTTGCAATTTTACCCGTAAGAAGCACGTCGACAGCCACGCCGAAAATCTCGCTCAGCTCGATAAGAAGCTGTACGTCAGGCAGCCCCAGACCGCGCTCCCATTTTGAGACCGTTTTGTCAGATATATTCATAAGGTCGGCTAAACCCTTTTGCGTCATGCCCATTTTTGTGCGCATTTCTTTTATAAGAAGGCCGGTTTTGTTGATATTCATAATAATTTCCTCCCGACAGGTATATTGTAAGCCAAATGAGCGTAAATTGCAATAAACGAAAAGTAGAATCCGGCGGTTTTGCCGACGGCAAACGTTATGGCGTATGCAATGCATTGAATAAGCGGGACGTCGAGGGCGCCGTCCCCTACAAAATGCATCGCAGATACATTAACTGCCACATGGCAATATAACTTGTCACAGACAAATATAACTGCAACGCAATATAACTCGCGTGAGCGAATATAACTTATGCAAACCACGGGAGATTCTTCGGCTTTGCCTCAGAATGACAGCGTTGGCGGAAGACTTCTTTTATGCAAACTTTCCACAATATTATTGTAATCTGCTTTATTTTGTGTTAAAATCAAACCACAGAACAATATTCAAGGAGAATATCATTATGAATGCAATCACAAAAAAGCTTTCTCACATTCTCAGTCTTGGTCTTGCCAAGAATTACACTTCCGTTTCCTATGCCTTCATGATAGGCGGCAAGCTTGTTGCAGCTGACGCACTCGGCACAAACGGCGGCAAGGAAAATGCTCCTTCCACAATCAACGACACATACAACGTCTGCTCGGTTTCCAAGGTTTACTGCGCTCTCGCTGCTATGAAGTGCGTTGAGCTCGGTCTTCTCGACCTCGACAAGCCAATCTGCGAATATCTCCCTCGCTTCAAGATGCTTGACGAACGATATAAGCTCATCA
>JAFYNW010000232.1 GCA_017547995.1 Clostridia bacterium
CTTTGCACCTGCATCGAGAGCGCCGCGGAAGATACCAGGGAATACGAGAACGTTGTTAATCTGATTTGGGAAGTCGGAGCGGCCTGTGCCTACGACTCTTGCGCCTGCCTTCTTTGCAATATCAGGCATAATTTCAGGAGATGGATTTGCCATAGCGAAGAGGATAGCGTCCTTATTCATAGAGCGCACCATTTCTTCTGTTACGAGATTTGGAGCGGAAACACCTACGAAAAGGTCTGCGCCTACCATAGCTTCAGCCATGCTGTTGTATTCGATGCCCTTTGTATTTACGAATTCAAGAAGCTCTGCCTTGAATGGGTCATACTTATCTCTGTCCTGTGGCTTTACGCAGCCGTTGATATCGAAAGCATAGATTTCGCCGATGCCGAATGCGTGGAGAATGCGGATGATGGAGCTGCCCGCTGCACCTGCGCCCGAAATAACAGCCTTCATTTCTTCCTTCTTCTTGCCTGTGAGGCGGAGAGCGTTGATAACACCTGCGAGAACAACGATAGCTGTGCCGTGCTGGTCATCGTGGAAGACAGGGATGTTCATTTCAGCCTTGAGTGTTCTTTCGATTTCAATACATCTTGGGAAGGAGATATCTTCAAGATTGATGCCGCCGAGAGATGGCTCGAGCATCTTGCAGATATTGATGATTTCCTTAGGGTCCTGTGTTGCAAGGCAGATTGGGAATGCGTCAACGTCAGCGAATTCCTTGAAGAGAATGCTCTTGCCTTCCATAACAGGAAGAGCCGCTTCCGCACCGATATTGCCGAGTCCGAGTACAGCTGAGCCGTCTGTGATAACTGCTACTGTATTGCCTCTGTTTGTATATACGAAGGACTGGGACTTATCCTTTGCGATTTCACGGCAAGGCTGAGCAACGCCTGGTGTGTATGCAAGAGAAAGGTCGTCCTTGTTGTTTACAGCCACCTTGCTCTTCATTTCCATCTTACCGCGGTTTTCTTTATGAAGCTGAAGGGAAAGTTCGTATACGTCTGCCATAATATTTATCCTCATTTCTTGGTTTATCTATAATTATATCAGGAGCAGCAAGCGGCTCCCCTACGATATGCTATAGTATCATTATTTCATACTCATACGGCGGGGATTGTTCAAATCAGATTGCTTTCATCGACGAGAGATTTTTTCGTCAGAATGGATAAAAGCCGCAGGCAAGGCTTTGTGCCTTAACGAGGATTTTTAGCCAAAAATGACGGAAAAAGAGCCGTCGATGGATGTGATATTGATTTGAATGATACTCGCCCTCTAATAATTATATATTTATTACCACGCAATGTCAAGGAAAAAGGCATTATAGCAATTCCAAATAAACAATTGAAATAGCTTTCATTTGGTGCTATAATTGATTTATAGAAACTTCACGGAGGTTTGAATTATGTATCGTAACGAAACTATATATTTCCCTGGGACTGAAGCGAGAAACGTTCTCGTTCCTGTAACGTCCGGCTGTCCTCACAACGTGTGCACATTCTGCACTATGTACAAGGAAACAAAATACAGCCCTGTCGACCTTTCCGATATCGAATACGAATTGAAGAACGTCGACCCACAGTCTGACAAGGTATTTCTCGTCGGCGCGGACCCATTGTGCGTCGGCTATGACCGTATAAGCTCCATTCTCAATCTCATCAGGAAGCATCTTCCACATTGTGCGCGTATTACTGCATACTGCTCTGTGCGCACTCTTGCCAAGTATACACTCGAGCAGCTCAAGGACCTTTGTAACCGCGGTGTCACAGCCCTCTACATCGGCTTTGAATCGGGCGATGACGAAGTGCTCAAGAAGGCGAAGAAGGGCCATACTGTTGCTATGGCTATCGAGCAGGCTGAAAAGCTCAGCCAGGCAGGCATTCTTTTCTCCACAGTTATTATGTACGGTCTTGCAGGCAAGGGCAAGGGCGTGGAAAATGCCATCAAGACAGCTGAAATGGTAAGCAAGTTCAACACTTACAAGGTTGTCACAATGAATCTCACAGTCTTTGAAGGCAGTGAAATTGCAGATATGATTCGTGCAGGCGAATTCGTTGAGGCTGACGGCGCAGAAAAGCGTCTTGAACTTAAGACCTTTCTCGAGCATCTCGATATGAAGCAGTCGACAATGTTTGACACAAGACACGCTACAAACCCAATCAAGCTTCTCGGCACACTCCCTCGCGACAAGGAAACTCTGCTTGCTAAATTGAAGTAAATTATTACATAAGAAAAGCACCCAACCGGGTGCTTTTCTTATGCAGTAATTTACTTCAATTTAGCAAGCAGAGTTTCCTTATCGCGAGGGAGTGTGCCGAGAAGCTTGATTGGGTTTGTAGCGTGTCTTGTGTCAAACATTGTAGACTGCTTCA
>JAFYNW010000233.1 GCA_017547995.1 Clostridia bacterium
CACTGTCTCTCGTTTGTCAAGCACTTTTTTCAACTTTTTTCAAAATCTTTTTTCGTGCTTGCCGCACTCGCGACAGCCTATATATCTTATCACATCACATCCGCTTTGTCAATACCTTTTTTCAATTTTTTCCAAATCTTTTTCAAGATTTTTCCATTTGATTTTACAGTATCTTACATCGCCTCATCTGCGACAGCTCGCTTATATTATCATACTATTCTCTCTTTGTCAAGCACTTTTGCACAATTTTTTACTATTTTTTTGTTTATTTTGACTTGTCCACATATTTCCACAACCTTTCCACAGACTTATACACAGTTTGTAGTTGATTTATGGTGCTTTTGTTTGTGTGTTTTATTTTCCCGATGGGAGCAAGCCCCCGCCCTACGTATTTGTTTCTGATTTCAAATAACGACTTCGTTCAGAATGACATTGCGGGAGGGCACACCTCGACCTACTATATTATATAATAAAAGCTCCGGCATGGAATTACCGGAGCTTTCTTGTTAAATATTTTCTATTGCGTTTATGCCTTTGTCTGTGAGGATATAATTTTCGTTTGCTGATTCCGCAATGAGGGCTGTATTTTCAGCTTCAACGATTGCGTCACCGACTACCGAAACGACGCTCTTGACCATACGGGCAAAGCCAAGCTTTTTGGCTGTTTCACGGATAAGGTCTTCCTTCGCCATGCTAATTTGCTCACGAAGCACCACGCAGGCGGCACAGATAATTTCCTGATAAGGAATATCCTTTGCATCACGGTTGGAAACTCTGTAATTGAAATAGCTTTCAGGAGTCTGGTCGGCATTCCAATAGAATATTTCACCATGCTGAGTCGTCTTTTTCAGCTCAAGCTCACCAATCACTTCATCGAAGCGTGCCTGAATTCGGCTGCCGCTTCTTTCGATGCCATAGCTGAGAAGTACACGCTTCATAAGCTGATTTTCGCTGACCGGCGCTTCGGCCTTGATGACCTTGCCGATTCGTGAAGCTATCGAGCGTTTCATAAGCGGTGCAAGGAATTCGTCCGCCGTCATATCCTTCTGTGGCAGGTCGGCTGTGGTATATTCATGCTTACTGTTGTCGACCGCCTTTGGCTTGGCAGGCTTTTTCACGTTATCCTTAAGCTCTTCCTTCTTTTCAGCCTTCGGCTTGATTTCCTCGACAGGCTTTTCAACCTTATTTTTGATATCGTCAAGCTTTGCGATTATACGATCGAGCTCCTTACGGCTGTTGTCCCACCAGTCCATCGACCATACGCGATGGATATTCCATCCGAGACCCTCAAGCACGGAAATCTGCGCCACTTCTCTGTCCTTGGTTGTCTTTGCTCCACCGTAGCTTGCGCCATCGAGGAGGATGCCCATGATATACTGCTCAGGATTTTCAGGGTCGACCACACCGATGTCAATCTTATATTCAGAATGACCGACGTTTTTCTGGGTTTCGTAGCCCTTTTCCTTGAGGAATTCGCAGATGCTGTCGGCAATGCCGGCAATCTTATCCCTTTGCTTTGCAGTATTGATATCGAATGCGCGCTTGCTTCCGCCTGCATATTCAAGGAATGCCTTGAGGGCGGCAACACCTTCGGCGCTTGTTCGGGAAAGATTTATCTGGTCCGGTGTGAGTGTGGAATAGACTATCATTTCCTGACGCGAGCGTGTCACGGCAACGTTGAGTCTGCGCCATCCACCATCACGGTTGAGCGGACCGAAGTTCATATAAACCTTGCCTTCTGTGTCAGGGCCGTAGCCTATTGAGAAGAGGATTACGTCGCGTTCATCACCCTGAACACTTTCGAGATTCTTGATGAAAAGCGGCTCTTCGGAGGAATACGCCCATTTTTCAAGGACTTCGTCTGTCTTGCAGGCTTCGACGAGAAGGTCGTCGATGAGATGCTGCTGAGAAATATTGAAGGTCACCACACCGACGCTCATCTTTGAAAGTTTTTCATCATGAGCGCGCTTGACAAGCTCGGCCACAATGGCCTTTGCTTCTTCCTTATTCTGTCTCGTCTTGCCGCGGTCGAATACACCATCGACATGGACGATGGAAACCTTCGTTTCTCTGTCGTTGACAGATGGGAAGGTGTAAAGTTTGTTTTCGTAGAACTGAGTATTACTGAAGGCGATAAGGCTTTCGTGACGGCTTCTGTAATGCCAGAGCAGATGTGTCTGCGGCATATTGAGAGCAAGGCAGTCATCGAGGATGCTTTCAAGGTCTTCCACGTCGAGATTATCTTCGTCGACAGTATTTGTCGCGAAGAAGGATGTAGGAGGCATCTGCTTAGGGTCGCCGACGATGACGGCATTCTTACCTCGTGCGAGAGCGCCGACAGCCTTGCAGGTTGGCATCTGGGATGCTTCGTCGAATACGACGATGTCAAAATGCTCTCTGTTCGGGTCGAGATACTGAGCGGCGGAAATCGGGCTCATCAGCATACAAGGGCAAAGTCTTGGCAGAAGA
>JAFYNW010000234.1 GCA_017547995.1 Clostridia bacterium
AATCGGCATTCCGCTTGCCTTCGCACTCCCATTTATTTTCGACGTCTCACAGCTTTACAAGCACGTCGGCAAGGTGACGATAATTTACATTATTTTCCTGTTTGCCACAGCCGTTTTCCTCTATAATTCGTACACGTTGTCACGCATCGTGACCTATTCCGCCTTCCTCATGCCCGTGCTTTACACAGTGCTTATGTGCCGTATGAGAGGCAAGGGTTACCTCGGATTTCTCGCAGCCTGCGGTGCGCTGATGCTCATGACAATGGCGCAGATTTCCATGACGAGCGGCATTGCTTTCACTCTGACAAACTTCGCAGTCTGCATTATAATCAGCCTTTACGCCATCTTCAAGGGTTGGTTTGGCGGCAAAATCCGTCCACTTGGTTTTGTTGCTCTTTATGGCATTCTTGCAACGCTTTATCTTACGCATTCCCATAACACAAGCTACTTCGTTAACCGTCTTCAGCGCGTTTTTGCACCGCTCAGCGACCCTCAGGGCTATGGCTGGACGGCAACAAGGGCGAGAGATTTCCTTTCCCGTGCCGTATTCATCGGTCAGGGGAATGGTGAAACGGCTTATAACAACATCGCAGGCTATCATACGGATTATGCCCTGACAAATCTTATCCACAGCTTCGGCTGGATAATTCTGGTAATTCTCGGTATGTTGACTGCGGTATTTCTGCTGAAAATATTCCTGACGGCACGCAAGCAGACAAGCCAGCTTGCAAAAAGCGTATCCTATGCCGTACTGCTCATATTTGCACTCAACACCGCCCTTTATTTTGCGGTAAATATGGGAATTATTGGAAGTATCAGCACTTGTCCTGCATTTCTATTCGGCGGCAAAATGTCGATGGCAGTCAGCGCATTCCTCCTTGGCGTAGTGACTTCAACAAACCGCAACGGCGGTCTTATCACAGATAAGGCTGTGCCGAAAAGCTACTTCAAAATGGAAAAAACAGGGAATAAAATAATTATCACAATAGGTGAATAAAACAAAAGGCCACTCATCCGAGTGGCTTTTTACTGTCCTACGTCTGTCATTCTGATATATACCCCAGACGGCAGACCCCGTTGCTTGCGAAGAATCTCCCACCTT
The DNA here is from genome assembly GCA_017547995.1 of Clostridia bacterium. Taxonomy (GTDB): domain Bacteria; phylum Bacillota; class Clostridia; order Oscillospirales; family Butyricicoccaceae; genus SIG471. The sequence goes on from JAFYNW010000234.1 coordinate 1,103, forward strand.
TTGCACAATATGTGTAGGGGACGACGCCCTCGGCGTCCCGCCGAAAAATCCCGTAGGGGAGCTGCTTGCCGCTCCCGCTTTACTGTTCCTTGCCCAGCATATCCCCAAGCACCTCGCCAAACAGCTCTATCGAATACAATGCCTCGTCGAGAGTATTGCCCGACGTCCCTACCTCAAGCAGCATACTGCCCGTGCAGACGTGCTGATTAAATCTCGAATCGCGGAGGATAATCGGCCTCATAATGCCGGGATAACGGGCGTTCATCTCACGCTGAATCGTGCCGTGGAAGGCGAGATTTTCCTGCCACTTTTCATGGCTCAGCCCACCGCCCGACGTACCCGTCACAAACATCAGCTGAGCGGCGCTCCGTCCGTCAATATCGGCAGTCACCTTGTACTTCGTGCCGTCCTTGGCAATCATTGCATCGCGGTGAATATCAATCACAACCTTGATGGAGGGATGCTCCTTAAAAGCCGCCGTGATGGCATCCAGCGACCGACTGTACGAGCCACTGTAGCTTGGACTGTCGAAAATATCGCGGACGTGAAGGGTGTCTATGCCCTTGGTTTCAAGAATCTTCTCAAGCTCATCACCAATCCGCACCACGTTGAAATTGGTGTCAAGAGTGCGGTCATTTTCGGTGTACTCAAACTGATAGGCAGGGGAGGGGGCGTAGCTTTCGCTGCCGTGGGTGTGGACGA
>JAFYNW010000235.1 GCA_017547995.1 Clostridia bacterium
CGGCAGCCATCGTCATTGAGATAATCTGAAAGCTGCTCCTCGTCCGAGCAAAGCCAGTCGAAGTCGGTCTTGTTAGGCGCGAATTTCTTATTATAGGTTTCAAAGGAAAGCTTGCGTACAAGCGGTGTTGTATTGTCGAAGCCATTCTTCCATATCTGTGTCATGACAATCATCTTGATGATTTCAAGCAGACCGCCAGGCTGATGGCCTGTGCCTGCGATGATTGCCCCTGCGATGCCCTTGCTGTGACGGGCAAGATACTCTCTCAGCAAAAATGAGCCGAGGGAAAATCCCAGCATAAAATACGGCACGTCAGGGTATTGGTACATCATTTTGCTGCGGACAATGCGCATATCTGTAATCGAGCGCTCCCAGCCGTCCTTGCCCAGAGTGGCAATATTGAGCTCCGATTCATTCCACCCGTGACCACGAAGGTCGAAGCCGCAAACGGCGATGCCCGCCTTGGTCAGCACCTCAGCGAGTGCTTCATAGCGGCCGATATGCTCGGTCATGCCGTGGGTAATCTGCAGAATTGCGCGCACCTTACCGTCAGGAATCCACTTTACGCCGTGCAGTCTCACGTCCCCACTGCCGTTAAAAATAAAATCTTCTCTTGTCATATCGCACCTCCGTTTACTATATAATAACAGAATCCTTGCCATTCCGCAACCTTTGTCTTGACCGTATGGGCGCAATTTGGTAAAATTAAAGAAAAGCTCATGGAGGCTGTTTTATGAAGCTCAATGAAAAATCCGATATAAAAAAGGCGCTCGACACCGCACTTCTCTGCGGTTTTACTGCCGAGTCCGCCCTTTTTCCGATATATACTCCGGGGTGCGAAATAGCAGAAGTGACAGATATTTCCCCGTCCGCTTTGCCTTGCAATTACACTCCTGCGCCAAAGACAGGCCCTGTTTTCTCCACCGAATTCCGCAGCAAAATTGGTCTTGAAGGTATGCTCTCCGAAGGCCTCTTTCTCCACGATACCGACAACGATTTTCTGCCCGATATGCTCGACGGCAAGATAGCGTTTGCCCAAAATCCTGACGTATACACCCTTGCCGCCGCTATGAATCTTGCATACCGCCTCGGCATGGAAACGACAGCCATCGAAGATTCTGTTTATGCAGATAATATCGCTGTAGACAAGGTTTTAACCTTTACATCAAAAGGCAGTCCCGAAATCATTCTGAACGGCGAAAACAAGGTCACAATAAACGGCTCAGGCGAGGAATTGCTTACATTTATTTCCAGCTTGTGCAACACTTTCCCGAAGGTGAATACCGTCCACACATGGCGTGATGAACTTATGAAAATGACCGACGATTTGTGCATGAAGTCGGCTGACGGTCAGCTTGCATACGCATCCTGCCACGATGGTGAATTTACAGTTTTTTCCTCTCCTGATATGACAGAGGAGCAAAAGGCACGTCTGCCTCAGGTGCATTTTGAAAATCACAAGTCGGGCAAAAAGGTCTTCTCCCTCGATTTTGAATACGTGTGGGAAAAGGATGAATTCATCCGCATTTTCAAGGAAAATATCCTCCCTCAGCTGAAAAAGGGCGATAGCCTTATTCTCGAAGGTGCGATAAGCGAGGAGGCTGAAATCCGTAGGGATGTCTGCGATGAAATCGCTTTGCTCTGCAACGAAAAGGATGTACACCTTGAAAATATTCAGCTTATCTGTGCTTACAAGCAGGGTTTTTCCTGGCTCGATGAGGTCGTCCTCCCTCAGTTAAAATGTAAAAATGTGGAAAATATTACCATATATTTCAAGCCGTTTCTCCCTATCGGTGAAACCGAATGGAAGGATGAAAACGGCGCGACTCCGTCCTACAACAACGTGGGCGGCGGCGATGAAAACAAGTGGCTCGACCTGCCTATCCGCTATCTGCAGGAGCTTTATCCTATCGAGGATGTCATCGTAAATACGCTGAAAATCGACAGAAATGACGTGAACTTTGCCGTTCTTGATACCGACGAGGACATAACTTATGCTGTCGAAGCAGACGGAATGCGTTTTACCTACAAGGCTCACGCAAGCGAGCGTCCATTTATGGACGAGCATAAAAATATGGGCAAGGTACATCCGTCGACAGGCTACATCAAGGCTGTAATCAATGGCAAAACCGCCTTTGAATCCGACGTAAAGACCGACCTTGAGCGCATCTGGGACGATTATCAGACTCACGTTCTCCCTGCCGTCAAGACCTGGTGCGAGGAGAAATATCCGGACTTAAGCGCTGACGACCAGCCTTTCTTCAGCAAGCTTGAATTGGAAATTTCTGTAAGCGAGCCTGACTATCGTCTGCCTTCACGCGAGGATATGATTTCATCCCTCGACGCATTTCACGAGGATATGTATTTCCTGGGCGGCGACTATTTCAAGAATTACGGCAAGGAAAAATACGGCCAGATGTTTGACGCTCCCGGCCTCATCCTGCCCGTCATCCACAACGCTCAGGGCAAGCC
>JAFYNW010000236.1 GCA_017547995.1 Clostridia bacterium
GAAATGAACTGCGAAGAGGTCCAGAGATACAGAAACGTCCTTATCGACATCCTCGTATCCATGGACGAAGGTCTCACTTTCCACGATTTCCGTATGGTACGCGGTGCGACACATACAAATCTCATCTTCGATATCGTAGTACCTCACTCCTGCAAAATGCAGAACAGCAAGATAAAGAAGATTGTCGACAGTGCGCTCCGTGCAACAGGCAAGGAAATTTTCACAGTCATTACCTTTGACAGAAGCTATATCGGATAAAAAATAAAGCCACTCAATCGAGTGGCTTTTATAATTTTTACTTTTTGATAAGTCGGGAAAGCGGCTTGGAAACCACGTAGAAGGTGACGATTTTCACAACGCAGAATACAATCTGTACAGGAATCTTCATAATGACGACGGCCTGGAAGGACTTTCCGTAAAGCGTCATAAGCGCGATAGGTGTAAGACCGAGGTCAAATATGAGAGTCATAAAAATGAAAGTGCAGATGATTCTCTTGAGAGTGAGCTGCTTCTTGTGGAAGAAAAGCCCGTAAGCAAGCCCCTTGAGTGCTGCGATAAGCGTGAAAAGCGGGGTAAAGGTTGTGCCTGCCGAGTTGACCAACATACCGAGAATGTCGGCCGATACGCCGTAAAGCATAGCGTAAAGCGGACCGAGGCAGCAGCCTGCCAGAGCATCCGGAATAAAGGAGAAGCTCAGACGGTCAAGGTTGCCGGGTGTGAGTATGTATATGAAACGGACGAAGATTATCTGCAGAGCAACGAGCATTGCGCCCAGAGTTAGCTTTGAAAGCTTGGACATATTTTTTCCGCCTTTCCTGTATGATTAACAGACAAATTATATCATAATCGATGCGGAAAATCAATAGTGTCAGCCATCTGCAAAGCAAAGAGCACAAATGCATATTCTTACAATATAAATAATAAGGCAATATTGCAAAAACACTTGCCTAAATGAATATTTTTTGCTATAATAGATAAATACATAATGGGTGAATTATGCCCGTTTGTATTCTGTATGATTATAAACCTGCAAAGAGAGGAAAATATATGGATAAAAAACTGGCTAAGATATTTGAACCCGGCGTCCGTCTTTGCTTTGTGGTTCTTATCGTTTTTTCGCTGTACAGCCTGACGGTTTCACTGCAGACAGGTCTCGTTCAGCTTGGAATATCGATTCTCCTTATTGTTTACTATAAGTTCGGCACTAAAAAGAGAAGCGAGAACGTAGGTAAATACGTGGAAAATCTTATGTTTTCCGTGGATAACGCCTCAAAAACATCCCTTCTTGATTTTCCGCTTCCTATGGTAATCATTCAGGTGGAATCCTCTGAAATCATCTGGGGCAACGAAACCTTCGTTGATACAATCGGCCATAAGGACCAGCTTTACGGCCATCAGATGAATGAGCTTGTGGAAGGCTTCGATACACGCTGGCTCGTCGAAGGCAGACACGAATGTCCTTACGACGTCACAATCGACGGCAAGGCATACAAGGTCAACGGCACACTCGTCCGTCCTGTCAAGGGCGAAAGAAGCACCTTCCTCGCAACACTTTATCTTACAGATATCACAGAGCTGAGAAAACTTGAAAATAAGTACAATATGACAAGACCGGTTGCCACTATCATCGCAATCGACAGTTATGACGAGCTTTCCAAAAATCAGACCGAGCTTGAAAAGTCCCATCTTTTCGCGCAGATTGAAAAGGAACTCACAACCTGGGCAGAAGAAGTCAACGGCGTAATCAGAAAGCTTGAACGCGACAGATATCTTTTCATATTTGAAAACCAGGACCTTCTCAAGTATACCGAAGGTAAGTTCAGCATTCTGGAAAAAATCCGTGAAATCAAGAATACTGAGGACATCGCGGCCAGCGTTTCTCTCGGTATCGGCAAGGAAGGGGAAAACTTCCAGGAGCTTTTCAGAAACGCAATCGTTGCTCTCGATATGGCTCTTTCGCGCGGCGGTGACCAGGCAGTCATCAAGTCTCCGCAGGGCTTTGAATTCTATGGCGGTCTTGCCAAGGAAATCGAAAAGCATACCAAGGTCAAGTCACGTGTGGTTGCAAACTCCCTCAAGCAGCTCATCGCAGAATCCTCCAACGTCTTCGTTATGGGTCATAAGTTCTCCGACCTTGACAGCTTAGGCGCCTGCGTAGGTATCTGTGCCGCTGTAAGAAGCATGGATAAGACACCTTATATAATCGTAAATCAGCGCGCAACTTCTGCAACACCGCTCATCGAGCGTCTGCTCAAGGCGGAGGAATACGAAGGCACACTCATCGATTATGATGAAGCAATGTTCCACGCAAATCCGGATTCTCTTCTTATCGTCGTCGATACAAACCGTCCTGATATGACAGAATATCCTGACGTACTTACAACAATCCCTAAAATCGCCCTCATCGACCATCACAGAAGAGCGGCGGACTACATTGAAAACACAGCCGTCAGCATGCACGAGCCTTACGCAAGCTCTGCCTGCGAGCTCATTGCCGAGCTTTTGCAGTATATGCTTCCGGACGGTGTAACACTTGAAAGATATGAAGCGGAAGCACTGCTTTCCGGTATCTATCTCGATACAAAGGGCTTTACAGTCAAGACGGGTGTCCGTACCTTTGAAGCTGCAGCACAGCTCAAGCAGGCAGGTGCAGATATGCTTGAAGTAAAGCATATGTTCTACAATGACTTTGATTCCTACGTCAAGAAATATCAGATTATTTCCAGCGCAGATGAAATCCTGCCGGGCATCACAGCGGCTTATACAGACGAGGTGACAGACCGTGCAACAGCGGCTCAGGCGGCTGACGAGCTCATCAATATCAAGGGAATCAAGGCTTCATTCGTAATATTCAAGGAAAAGAACGGTGTGTGCGTTTCAGGACGTTCATACGGTCAGGTCAACGTTCAGGTCATCCTGGAAAAAATCGGCGGCGGCGGTTCGCTCACTATGGCGGGTGCACAGTTCTACGGCGATGAAACTCCGCTTATGGTATTCGATATGGTACGCGACGCGGCAAAGGACTATCTGGACGAACAGGCAAAATAGAAAATATATATCTTAAGGAGTTAAAAATATGAAAGTAATTTTATTGCAGGACGTAAAGTCCCAGGGCAAAAAGGATCAGATTATCGAAGTTTCCGACGGTTATGCAAGAAACTTCCTTTTCCCAAAGAAGCTTGCAGCAGAAGCAACAGCTGACGTTATCAACAGCAGAAAGATCGCTGACGCAGCAGCAAAGAGAAGAGCAGACCTCGAAAAGCAGGCAGCTCTCGAGCTCAAGGCTAAGCTTGAAAATATGGTTGTTGAACTCAAGGCTAAGGCTGGCACAGGCGGAAGACTCTTCGGCTCTGTTACAACAAAGGAAGTTGCAGATGCTCTCAAGGCTCAGCACAAGGTTGACATCGAAAAGAACAAGTTCACAATCGAAAATCCTATCAAGGCTTTTGGCACGTACGAAGTAAAGGTTAAGCTCTATCCTGAAATTTCCGGTATCGTAAAGGTAAAGGTAGTAGAAGCTTAAATCAAAGCAAAACTTTAGTATAAAAAGAAAAGGTGGGATAGGAAATGGATGATTCTGTTTTCATCCGACAGACACCTCACAGCGTCGAGGCAGAGCAGGCGGTACTCGGTTCGATAGTCATCGATCCGTCCTGCGTTCCTCTTATGCTGGAGATGCTCAATCCGGAAGATTTTTATATAGAAAATCACAGAATAATTTTTGAAACCGTCATGGCAATGTTCACACTCGGCAAGAAAATCGACTACGTAACGATTCTTGACGAGCTGAAAATGTCGGGCTATAAAGGTCAGATTGACAGACAGTTCTTCCTTGAGCTTGTTGAAATCACGCCGACCTCAGCAAATGCCGAGCAGTATGCTGAAATCGTCCGCGGCAAATCAATGCTCCGCGACCTTCAGGGCGTATCCAACGAAATCATGGAGCTTACAAAAAATGAGCAGGAAGACCCTCAGGACGTGGCAGAGCTTGCCGAACAGAAGGTCTACGCTGTCCGTCAGGGCAGAGAAGTCAAGGGACTTACACCGCTCAAAAGCGCCATCAAGGACGTTTACGATCGTCTCGATGAGCTGGCTCTCACACCGGGCAAGCTTCCGGGCATCACAACAGGCTTCTCCGGTATAGACAACTTTATCGGAGGCCTCAATAAGAGCGAACTCATCCTGCTTGCCGCCCGTCCTGGTATGGGTAAGACAAGTATCGTGCTCAATATGGCAACGTCTGCGGCGAAGGCTTCGGGCAAAACTGTCGTTATCTTCCAGCTGGAAATGTCCAAGGACCAGCTTGCGTCCCGTCTCCTTTCCAGTGAAGCCCTTGTTGACAGTAAAAAATTGCGTCTTGGTAACCTGACAGATGAAGAATGGATCAAAATCGCAGGCGCCAGCGCAAACTTAAATAAACTCAATATCCTCATTGACGACCAGTCGGACATCAAGGTATCCGAAATGAAGGCAAAGTGCCGTCGTCTCGGCGACAAGCTCGGTCTTATCATCATCGACTACCTCCAGCTTATGTCAGGCTCGAAAAAGACAGACAACCGTGTGCAGGAAGTCAGTGAAATCTCCCGTGGTCTTAAAATTATGGCCAAGGAGCTCAATGTCCCTGTGCTCTGTTGCTCACAGCTTTCCCGAGCAGCAGAAGGCCGTGCCGACAAGCGTCCGATGCTTTCCGACCTTCGTGAATCGGGTGCTATCGAGCAGGACGCCGACATCGTAATGTTCCTCTATCGTGACGACTATTATAATCCGGACACAGACAAGAAAAACGTGGCCGAATGTATCATAGCTAAAAACCGTCACGGTGAAGTAGGTACAGTCGAAATGCAGTGGCTCGGTCAGTTTACATCCTTCTCGAGCAGAGATACGGTGCACAATGAAGGATAAGGTGCTTTCATTCGTCAGAGAGCAGTCGATGCTCAAAGCAGGGGACAGCGTGCTTTGCGCCCTCTCTGCAGGAGCAGATTCTGTTGCCATGACGATGCTGTTGTGCGAAATAAAAAATATCCTGAAAATCAAGGTTTGTGCCGCACACTTTTCTCACGGACTTCGTCCTGAAGAGGCTGAATATGAAAAGAATATTGCAAAAAAGCTCTGCGATGAGCTCGGTATTGATTTTTATCACGAGTACGGCGATACGCTTTCATATTGCAAGGCCAATAAAAAGGGCACAGAGGAAGGCGCACGCGAGCTGAGATATGATTTTCTCACACGCACAGCAGAAAAATATGGCTGTAACAAAATTGCAACGGCACATAATATGAATGACAATGCGGAAACCGTGCTGCTGAATCTTATGCGTGGCTCAGGTCTTCGCGGTCTTGGAGGCATTCCGCCGGTGAGAGATAACATCATCCGTCCGGTGATGTGCCTTACGCGAAATGAAATTGAGAGCTATATCGGCAGTCGTGAGGTGGCGGTCGATAAAAGCAATTTCACAGACGACTACACAAGAAACAAGCTCAGGCTGAACGTTTTCCCGCTTCTGCCTGAAATAAATGAAAATGCCCTGGCGAATATCTCCAATGCAGGTATGCGCATCAGGGAAGAAAATGCCTTTATAGAAAGAGCGGCAGAGGAATTTTTGAGCGAAATCTCTTCCTTCTGGAATGACTCTGAGGAAATTCTCGCTCTCGATATAAAAAGGCTGAAAAATGAGGAAAAAGGCTTTGTAAAGCGCATTGTCCAGCTTTCATACGAAAAAATGGGCGGTGATATGGGCAAACTTTCCTCCAATCACCTTGACTCGGCGGCAGATTTGGTTTATAATAAACTTCCACCGAAGTATATTATGCTACCGGGTGGCATCAACGTTAAGTTAAAAAACAAAAAATTACTGATATATCATCGGGACTGTGAGGCTAAAATATGTTAAACGATATTAAAGAAGTTCTTATTCCAAGAGAAAAAATTGCAGAAATGTGCGCAGAACTCGGCAAGCAGATGTCAAAGGACTATGAGGGGAAGAATCCGCTCCTCGTTTGCATCCTCAAGGGCTCAGTAGTGGCTTTCTCCGATATTTACAGAGAAATGACAACACATTGCCAGATGGACTTTATGTGTGCATCCAGCTATGGTGTAGGCACAGAAACTTCCGGCGTTGTAAGAATTGTTAAGGATTTAGACACAGATATCGAAGGCAGAGATGTTATAATTGTTGAAGATATTATCGACAGCGGTGTTACACTCAGCTATCTTCTCAAGGTGCTCAAGTCAAGAAATCCAAACAGCCTTGAAATCTGCACACTTCTCAGCAAGCCTGCAAGAAGAAAGGTTGACGTGCCTATCAAGTATAAGGGTATCGATATTCCTGACGAATTCGTTGTTGGCTATGGCCTTGACTACGCTGAAAAATATCGTAACCTCAAGGATATTTGCATCCTCAAGCCAGAGGTATATCAGAAATAATCAGATAAAATATATTTAACAGGAGGCAGGATTGAATAAGAAAAATCGTGGTATCGGTATATACATCATCGTGCTGCTTATTCTCATCGGCACAAGTGCAGGTGTACTCAACAGCACACGCGAAAAAGTATACGTATATTCCGATGTTGTAAAAATGTTCGAACAGGAACAGGTTAAAAACTTCTCCATCAGCGGTACAACTATCGCTCTCGAGCTGAGAAGTGAAGAGATCATCAAAACAACAATCCCAAGCATAGACGTTTTCCTCTATGACGTGGGTGATCTCATAAAGGAACAGAGAAGCGAAGGCATCATCGAAAGCCAGTCCTATCCGGAAGAATCGGGCGGCATCTTCATGATGTTCCTGCCATATATCATCATTATGGTAGTTATGTTTGTCTTCTGGTTCTTTATTATGTCCAAGCAGCAGGGCGGCGCGGCAGGCGGTATGAACTTCGGCAAGTCCAAGGCTAAGCTCTTCACTCCTACAGACGGCAAGAAGGTAACCTTCGATGACGTCGCAGGTGCTGACGAAGAAAAGGAAGAGCTCAAGGAAGTTGTTGAATTCCTCAAGAATCCTCAGCGTTTCTCCTCTCTCGGCGCAAGAATCCCTAAGGGCGTTCTTCTCGTAGGCCCTCCGGGTACAGGTAAAACTCTCCTCGCAAGAGCGGTTGCAGGCGAAGCAGGCGTTCCGTTCTTCTCCATCTCCGGCTCAGACTTCGTTGAGCTCTACGTCGGTGTTGGTGCAAGCCGAGTAAGAGACCTTTTTGAAAATGCAAAGAAAAACTCCCCGGCTATTGTGTTCATCGATGAAATCGATGCAGTAGGCCGTCAGCGTGGTGCAGGTCTTGGCGGCGGCCATGACGAAAGAGAACAGACTCTCAACCAGCTCCTCGTTGAAATGGACGGTTTCAGCAATAATACAGGCGTTATCGTGGTTGCGGCTACAAACCGTGCTGACATCCTCGACAGAGCCCTCCTCCGTCCGGGCAGATTCGACCGTCAGGTTTACGTAGGCGTTCCTGATATCAAGGGCCGTCTTGAAATCCTCAAGGTTCATTCCAGAAAGAAGCCAATCGCAGACGACGTGGCTCTCGAATCTATCGCAAAGACAACAGCAGGCTTTACAGGTGCTGACCTTGAAAACCTTCTCAACGAAGCTGCTATCATCACAGCTAAGAAAGGCAACAAGGTTATCACAGGCGTTGAGCTTGATGAAGCATTCCTCAAGATCATTATGGGTAACGAAAAGAAGAACCGCGTAATGGGCGAAAAGGAAAGAAAGCTTACAGCATATCACGAAGCAGGCCATGCTATCGCAACAAAGTACCTTCCATCACAGGACCCTGTACATCAGGTTTCCATCGTGCCAAGAGGCAGAGCAGGCGGCTTCACTCTTTCCCGTCCAACAGAAGACAAGTTCTATACAACCAAGAACGATATGATGGACGAAATCGTAACACTCCTCGGCGGTCGCGTAGCTGAAAAGCTCATTATGGGTGACATCTCCACAGGTGCTTCCAATGACCTCGAAAGAGCAACACAGATTTCCCGTTCCATGGTTACAAAGTACGGTATGAGCGACAAGGTCGGCAATATGGTTGTCGGCTCGGCTAACGACGAAGTATTCCTCGGCAGAGACTTTGCAACAAGCAAGAATCTTTCTGAACAGATGGCTTCTCTCGTTGACAGCGAAATCAAGATTATTCTCGACGACGCATTCACACGCTGCGAAAACATCCTCAACGAAAAGATGGATGCACTCGTAAGAGTTGCTGAAGCTCTTCTCAAGAAGGAAGTTATCGACGCAAAGGAATTCGAAGACCTTTACAATGGTGTTGAAACTGTCGAAGCAAAGACAGAAGAAGTACAGCCGGAAGGCGTAACAGCTGAATAATTCAATAACGGCATCCGAAAGGGTGCCGTTTTTTCATATTTTCACTCTTTTTTACCCGTAAAAATGCACAAACTTTTTTGTGCATAATATATAAAAATCATAATTAAACTTGACTATTTTTAACGCATATAGTATTATAATACTACTAAAACTTATTATGGAGGATCCAAAAATGATTTTGATTAAAAATGGTCTTGTTAAGACAATGGTTGGCGAAGATATCGTAAACGGTCAGGTTCTTATCGATGGTAAGAAGATCGTTGCAGTAGGTCAGGAAGTTAACGCTCCTGCAGACGTAGAAGTTATCGACGCAACAGGCTGCCTCGTTACACCAGGTCTCATCGATGGTCACTGCCACGTTGGTATGATGGAAGAAGGTATCGGCTTCGAAGGTAACGACGTAAACGAAATTACAGACCCTATCACAGCTCAGCTCCGTGCTATCGACGCTATCAACCCAATGGACGAATCTTTCGCAAACGCAGTTGCAGCAGGTGTTACAACATCTGTTACAGGCCCTGGCTCTGCAAACGTAGTTGGCGGCACATTCCTCGCTATGAAGAACGTTGGTAAGCGTATCGACGATATGATCATCAAGAACCCTATCGCTATGAAGTGCGCATTCGGCGAAAATCCAAAGCGTTGCTACAATGGTAAGGGTAAGAGCCCAACAACACGTATGGCTACAGCAGCTATCCTCAGAGCTTTCCTTGCTAAGGCTCAGAGATACATGGAAGACCTCGAAGAAGCTGAAAAGAACGGCACAAAGAAGCCTCCATTCGACGCTCAGCTCGAAGCTATGCTCCCAGTTATGAGAAAGGAAATCCCTCTCAAGGCTCACGCACACCGTGCAGACGACATCTTCACATCTATCCGTATCGCTAAGGAATTCGGCCTCAAGATTACTCTCGACCACTGCACAGAAGGTCACCTCATCGTTGACGAACTCGTTGCTGAAGGTCTCCCAGCTCTCGTTGGCCCATCCTTCGGTGCAAAGAGCAAGTACGAACTTAAGGAAAAGTCCTTCAAGACAGCTGGCATTCTCAACAAGGCTGGTATGCTCATCTGCATCATCACAGACGCTAACGTAATTCCACTCGATCAGCTCCCAATGTGCGCAGGTCTCGCTGTTAAGGCTGGCATGGACGAACAGGAAGCTTGGAAGGCAATTACAATCAACCCTGCTAAGATTACAGGTATCGACGACGTAGTTGGTTCTCTCGAAGTTGGTAAGGATGCTGACATCGCTATCTACTCCGGCAACCCACTCACAGACCTCGACTACAAGACAATGTACACACTCATCGACGGTAAGGTTGTTTACAAGGCATAATTACTTTTTTACATAGAAAAGCCTCCCTCAAAAGGGAGGTTTTTTGCTGATTTTTTCTTTATCTACTGTAATATTTCATAACAAAATCCCGTCTTTATGGTTGAAAGGAGGAATAATATGAAAGATAACGAGATAATTGCTATGTATTTCGAGAGGAATAATACCGCCATCGAAAAGACAGACGAACAATACGGCGCCTATCTTCGTAAAATCGCAATGAATATCCTTGGCAATCACGAAGACGGAGAAGAATGTCTCAACGATACATATCTTCGCTTGTGGAATACGATTCCGCCTCAGAAACCTGCCAGCCTTATGGCTTATGCAGGCAGAATAATCCGAAATCTCGCTTTTGATAAATACCGTTCAGCCAATACGCAAAAGCGGGGAAATGGCGAAATGCCTCTCATTCTTGATGAACTTGGGGCAATAGTTTCAGGCGGTGATACTCCCGAAAAAGAGGTCGACAGAAAAGAACTGGCAAAGTCGATTGATGACTTTCTCCACTCGCTTGACGAGTATAAACGGGCATATTTTATCTGCCGCTATTGGCGCGCCATGAGTGTTGGTGAAATCGCAAAAAAGTACAGCAAAACAGATAACTACATAGCCGTCAGCCTCAAACGTACGCGTGACAAAATGAAAAAATATCTGGAAGAAAGGGGTTATGAAATATGAAAAAGGAAGATTTATTTGAAGTAATCGGTGAAATCGACAGCGAAATTGTTGAAAAGCCACGCAAAACAATACCATTGTGGATAAAGTTTACAGCAGCTGCAGCCTGTCTTGTAGTTACAATCGCAGGCATAAAAATTGCAGGCTCATTCAACATAACAGGCACACCGACAACAATAGGCAATACAGTATCAATGTTTACTATGGAAACCAAGCAGGAAGCCGGCGGCATCAATGATTTGAATACCATGATAACAGACGGCAAAGAAAGTGACAAAATCATCTATGATGGCGCGCAGATAGGCTCAGAGATTGGACAAGCAGCAACCGAAAATGAAACAAACGACGTTTTCATCCCTTATCCTGATGCCGAAAACGCAACGCAGAGAAGTGACCTTTACGCAGGCTGTTATCTTAATGAAAAGCAGGAATTGGTCGTGCTTCTCACAAAGGACACTCCTGAAAATCGCAAGACTGTCTGTGCAGACCTGAATATCGAAATGGATAACGTCATATTCAAGGAGGCAAAGTATTCCAAAGCATATCTTGATTCCATTCACAATGAGATTACAGAAGTTATGCTGGCTCGTAAGTTTGAAACTATCGTAACGTCAGGCGTTATGGAGATGGAAAACTACGTGGAGGTAACACTTACAGAAGAAGATGCTGAAGCGATAGCCTTCCTAAATTGGCTCGATGATACAGGCGCAATCAATATCGTCTACGGCGCAGTTTACACAACAAATATGCTTATCGCTACAAAGTAAAAATATACTTGCAGGGACCGGCGTCCCCGATGGTCCGCTTGTTCAAATAACAAAAGCCTGAGGATTTTATCCC
>JAFYNW010000237.1 GCA_017547995.1 Clostridia bacterium
AGACAAGAACAATATCCATATCGACCTTCTCTCCGACCAGACATCCTGCCACAACGTTTATAACGGCGGCTACTGTCCTGTCGGTATCACATTCGAAGAAAGAACAAGAATGCTCAAGGAAGACCGTGAAGGCTTCGTAAAGCTCGTAAACGAAACACTCATCAAGCACTTCAACGTTATCAAGAACCTCACAGCTAAGGGCACTTACTTCTTCGACTACGGCAACTCCTTCATGAAGGCTATCTACGACGCAGGCTGCATGGAAATCTCCAAGAACGGCTATGACGAAAAGGACGGCTTCATCTTCCCATCCTACGTTGAAGATATCATGGGTCCAATGCTCTTTGACTTCGGCTATGGTCCATTCCGCTGGGTATGTCTCTCCGGCAAGCCTGAAGACCTTCACAAGACAGACGCTGCAGCTATGGACTGCATCGACCCAACTCGCTGCTATCAGGACAACGACAACTACGTATGGATCCGCGACGCTGAAAAGAATCAGCTCGTTGTCGGTACACAGGCCCGTATCCTCTATCAGGATGCTGAAGGCCGCGTAAAGATCGCTCTCCGCTTCAATGAAATGGTAAGAAACGGCGAAATCGGCCCTGTAATGCTCGGTCGTGACCACCACGACGTCAGCGGTACAGACTCCCCATTCCGTGAAACATCCAACATCAAGGACGGCTCCAACGTTATGGCTGATATGGCTACACACTGCTTCGCAGGTAATGCGGCTCGTGGCATGACAATGATTGCTCTCCACAACGGCGGCGGCGTTGGTATCGGCAAGGCTATCAACGGCGGCTTCGGTCTCGTTCTCGATGGTTCCGAACGCGTTGACAACGTCATCAAGTCCTCTATGATGTGGGACGTTATGGGCGGTGTTGCAAGAAGAAGCTGGGCAAGAAACGAAAATGCTATCAAGGTTGCTACAGAATACAACGTAAAGCATAAGGACACAGCACAGATTACTCTTCCTTACATCCCATCCGATGAACTCATCAATAAGCTCATCAACAAGTAAGATAAAATGATAAAAAGGGCAGTTGCAAGACTGCCCTTTTGTTATACTGCGTGATGCCATGGATGCCATCCTCTGCATATTGAAATATTTTTCGAAATCCTGTCCCATTTTTGCCCTGCAAATTGTCTTATATATAAAAGGAGGTGTTGGCTATGAAAAAATATATCACAAAGAAAATCCTGTTTGCATCCTTTATCTTATTATGCATCACTATTGCTTTATTTTATGTATTTGGAAGCTACCCTCGATATGACTATGACTTTTTCAAGGGCGCAACCGCCGCTTATTCCACAAACGGATTTATGAACAGTAAATTTGAGCGTAATTTTGAGGGAGAAGAACTGGAAATCATGCTTCGCTGGGCAAAAACCATAGAACCTACAGGTAGAACTGATGAAATGCTTCTCGGTACATCCCCTTATCTGCATTTTAAGAATAATGATAAAACCGCTTCTGTCGCTCCCTATTCAGCAGACGAAACTCTTATATGGTATGATGGTGCAATCTATTCCGCAGTCAGCGATGCCGAATTGCTTTCTCGTGTAAAAGATATTTTTAGTTACTATAACATTCTGTCTTTTTTGAAAAATCCCGACTATTATTACGGAGATATGGATATTTCTCACAACGGCTCGGAAAAGGCTGATGTTTTTAATAAGGAGCTATCAGCTCTTAGTTTCACCATCGGTGATACTATCCTGAGCAAAAAGCCTGCCCATTATGACATTCCAACACCTCCGCAAAATCATGAATATACCGACTTATATACTCATGAATCAAATTTCATACGCATCTATCACGATGGCGACACTGTACTCCCGACAGTTATTCTTTATAGCTTAAACCGACCGATATTTGAGTTTAGGATTAACGAAAATGATATACCACATGTCAGCCGTATAAATGAGCTTGTGGAAAAATATTTCGGATAGGTGATAAGATTATGAAAAAATATATCACAAAGCGTGCTATATCTGCTGTCTTTATATTATTTTGCACTGTCGGGATCATTTTTTACATTCTCGGCGCATATCCGCTATTCGATTACGGCTTTCTTGAAAGTGCAGAGACAGCTTACACAATGAATGGCACAGGCGGCACTCCTGTATATATTTTCTCGGGTGATGAGCTTGAAATCGTTCTCGCTTGGGCAAAAACCATAGTGCCAACTGAGCGTATAG
>JAFYNW010000238.1 GCA_017547995.1 Clostridia bacterium
TGCTTACAATATTAACATAAATAAAACTTGTTGTCAATAGTCTTAAAGTGTGTTATTATAATAAAAAACAGATTTTGAGGTGAAAATTATGATACACGTACCAAGAGTGTGTGCTGTACACGATATGGCAGGCTACGGCAAGTGTGCGCTTACAGTTGTAATTCCTGTTATGAGCGCCTGCGGCGTTGAGGTTTGCCCTGTGCCTACAGCAAACTTTTCCACAAACACAAGCATCAAAGGCTTTCAGATGACAGACTTCACAGATAAGATTCCGCCTTATCTCAAGCACTGGGTTGATATCGGCGTAAAGCTTGACGGTATCTACAGCGGCTTCCTCGGCTCCGAAGAGCAGATTGACATCGTTATCGCTATGAAGGATATGTTCAAGCCAAAGCTTTTTGTAATCGACCCTGTAATGGGTGACAACGGTAAGAGATATAAGACCTTCGACGATAATATGTGCAGAAAGATGCGTCAGATTGCAAAGGCTGCCGACGTGCTTACACCAAACCTCACAGAAGCACTTATCCTCATCGAAGAAGATTACGACAGCTTTGAAATCACAGAAGAAAATCTCAAGGTTGTCTGTGAAAAGCTCCAGAAGCTCGGTGCGAAAAATATCGTTCTCACGGGCGCACCATTCGGTGATATGCTTTATACAAGTGTGCTTGATGAAAATGGCGGCTTCGAAATCATCAAGCAGAAGAAGCTTCCTACAAATATGCACGGCACAGGCGATACATTCACAAGTGTGCTTTGCGGCAAGATGCTCAATGGCATCAGCCTTATCGAAAGTGCAAAAATTGCAACAGATTTTGTAAGTTATGCAATGGAATATTCCTACGGCGTTGAAGACTTTATCGTAAGAGGCGTTGTTTTTGAACCATTGCTTCACAAACTCAGACCATAAAAGGAGGATATTATGGATTTTTTAACGTTGGCTAAGGAAAGATATTCCTGCAGAAAGTTTTCTGACAAACCTGTAGAAAAGGAAAAGATTGAAAAGATTATTGAGGCAGGCCTTGCTGCTCCGACTGCATGCAATATCCAGCCATATAAAATCTGGGTTATGGAATCTGAAGAATCCCAGAGCAAGCTTAGAGAGGTTACAAACTTCACTTTCGGCACAAACGTTGCTCTTGTTGTAGGCTGTGACAGTGAAATCGCATGGGTACGTAAGTATGACGGACGCAACTTCGCTGACGTAGACGGCTCTATCGTTGCAACACATCTTATGCTCGCTATTCACGAGCTCGGTCTTGGCTCTACCTGGATTGGCTTCTTCGATGCTCCAAAGCTCAAGGAGCTCTATCCTGAAATGGCAAAGTATGACCTTGTTGCAATCTTCCCAATCGGCTATCCTGCAGAAGATGCTGTTCCTGCAGCAGGCCACACAAATAAAAAAGACAAGGCTGAAATGGTAAAATATCTTTAAGATATGAAAAAGCATATCCATATTTTCGGAGCTTCGGGCTCAGGTACAACTTCGATAGCAAAAGAGGCAGCGGCAAGGCTGGGTTATGCCCATATCGATACAGATGATTATTACTGGATGCCCACAGACGAGCCTTTTACCGTTAAAAGAGAGCCTGCTGAACGCGTTGAGCTGATGCTGAATGCCATGAACAAAAGCGAATGCTGGATAAACAGCGGCTCACTTATGGGATGGGGCAGGGAAATCATTGAAAGCTTTGACCTTGTTGTCTTTGTGTATGTGCCGAATGAAATACGTATGGAGCGCCTGAAAAAGCGTGAGTATGAGCGATATGGTGACAGAATACTGAAAGGCGGTGACCATTATCAGCATACGGTGGATTTTCTTGAATGGGCATCGGGTTATGAAGACGATACCTTTGAAGGAAGAAGCCTTAAAAGGCACAGACAATGGCTTGAAGGTCTTTCGTGTACTGTAATTGAAGTTGAAAATATTGATTTTGAAAATAGCGTTGAAATGGTTATCAAAGCCATAGAAATGGAGAAATAATATGCTTGAAGCTGGTATGAAAGCTCCTGATTTTACTTTGCCTGATAAAGATGGCAATATGATTACACTTTCCGATTTTATTGGAAAAAAGGTGGTATTGTATTTCTATCCAAAGGATAATACACCGGGATGCACACGACAGGCTTGTGCTTTTGCCGGTGCATACGAGCAGTTTAAGGATAACGATATCGTTGTTATTGGCATAAGCAAGGACAGCGTGGCATCGCATAAAAAGTTTGCCGAAAAATACGAATTGCCGTTTATTCTTATTTCAGATAAAGAACTCGTTGCAATTCAGGCTTATGGCGTATGGCAGGAAAAGAAGCTTTATGGTAAGGTAAGCATGGGTGTTGTGCGTACAACGTTTATCATTGACGAAAATGGCGATATCGAAAAAGTAATGCCTAAGGTAAAGCCTGATACAAATGCTGCAGAAATCCTTGAATATCTCGGAAAATAAAATATGATTCACAGAGTGGTCGTGGTTATACACGGCCACTTTTTCTTTTGTCATAAAATCCCCATCTTGTCCATATAGTTTAGCAAATGGAAAAGGAGATGCGAGGAAAATGGACAAATATCTTTTGAAATGCTTTGCTCTTGCAACGGGCGTGTTGCCCGAAAAACTGTGGAGAGCGGCATACAGTCTTGTGGATGAAGAAAAAGAGAAAGCAGAGGAATTTCGCATAAGACTTGGCAGACCGTTTTGTGCAACGATAGCTGGTGAAACCAAAGCGTTATGCCTTGATGGCTTGCCTGTAACGGTTACGAAGGAAGATATAGAAAGATGTATGGAGCTTGCGACAAAATCATCGGTGCACGCGTATACTCATCAGATAAAGCGTGGATTCGTATCGTTGCCGTATGGTGGAAGAATGGGGATATGCGGCTCACTGATAGAAGACGGTGAAATCCGCACGATAACGGAGATTTCATCTCTCAATATAAGAATTGCAAGACAGATTTCAGGAATCTCCGATGAAATATTCGATATGATAAATTGGGCCAAATCTCCTGGGATATTGATAATTTCAAAGGCAGGAGGAGGGAAAACCACCTTTCTTCGCGATATTATTTCAAAAATGTCAAGAAGCGGAATGCGCATAGGACTGTGTGACGAAAGATATGAAATAGCATCGTGCAGCGGAGGCAAGCCTTATTACGACGTAGGGAACAATACGGATGTTATAAGTGGCGGAGATAAACAGGGTTCTGCAGATATTCTTATACGGACGATGTCACCTGAATATATTGCCTTTGATGAGATAACACAACAAAACGATGCGGAAACGCTTGTGAAATCTTCGTATATGGGGGCGTCGCTTATAGCGACGTCACATTGTGGGAGCGTCGATGAGCTTTATAAAAGAGATATCTATAAAAGCATAATGAAAGCAGATATATTTGATTATATTATTAAGATACAACGGAAA
>JAFYNW010000239.1 GCA_017547995.1 Clostridia bacterium
CTTATATTATACCATATTATATATCTTTCTGCAATAAAGAAAAAGACTGCCATCACGACAGTCTTTATTTTATAATTCAATCAGATACGCTCTGCAAGGCGAGCCATCGCTGCCCTTGAGGTTGAGCGGTGCAGCACTGAGGAAATATTTTCCTTCGCTTACACCATCGAGCAGTATGCCCTCAAGTAGGGTTACGCCCTGCGAAAGCAGTATTTTATGCACAGCCATAGGCGCGTTTTCAGGCCCTACGCTGACGCCCTCGTTGCCGATGAGCTTTATCTTACGGTCGGCAAAGACCTTCGCCCCTTCGGCTGTCACAACAACCTTGCCCGCGATGAGAATTCGCTCGGCAGCATGGTTTTCCGTTGCCTTTGCCATAATTTCAAGCGCTTCCTTTTCGCCGATTTCACCCTCGTAACGAGCCACCCAGCACATACCTACGTAGTTTTCGAGTGGAATCTTATCAATCGTGTCTCCATCATTTATAAAATGAAAGGGCGCATCCACGTGAGTGCCGTTGTGTACGCACATTGAAATCTCGGTGAGGTTGTACACCTGACCTGCGTCCATGCTGACAGGCCTTACAAATGAAGGGGACGCGTCGCCGGGATAAACCTTGCAGGAGAAGACCTCCTGAGAAATGTCGATGATTTTCATCTTCTACTCCTTCCAGGCCGTCAGGATGCCCTTGTGAGTCTTGTGGAAATGACGGAGCTGTTTCTTGTGATGGCAAAGCTTTTCCTTGCAGTCAGCACAGCGGATGGCGCCGTTGGTCTTTTCGGAAAATCTTTCAGGATGGCGTCGCACGAATACCTCCCACGTGATGAGAAGAGCCACCGCGATAAAGAGCAGACTCCATGTATAGAAATCAGGGATGAACAAAAACGGTGTGAACATCATTGCGAAATCCCAATTGTAGATGCGGCAGGTTGTGCAGCATTTGTTCTTCATATTCCACGTCTGGAATGGGCAGAAAAACAGAATGCAAATCATATCGCACACCGAATAGAAAAGGCTGATGATGAGCAGAATGCCCTCGTCGATGATGCCTCCGAAATAAAGACCGCCGATGATGGCGTTGAGGATAAACCATTCGACAGCCACGATGAGCGTGCCCTTCTTTGTGTCGAGTTTGATTTTGCTAACATTGGTCGGCATAAAATTACGTGCAAACTGCTTCTGGCATCCCATGCTCTCAAACTTCGACGGGAAGAAGCGGAGCATCATTTCGACAGCAAAAACAATCCATATAATCCCCATCAGCACAGGCATTTTCAGCCCTTCTGCGAAGGTCGGGATGGCAATCTGCGCCGGGTTTACTATATATAACATTATGGCCGCGATGAAGAGAGCCAAGCGGCCGACGAGCTTTGCATAATGCATTTTTGATATACTGGACATAATTCCTCCGGGAATGAGTGATGATGTAATTTTAGCACCAACATACCCAATTTTCAATTACCATTCGTCCTTTTCCGTTACTTTTTTCGGACGTTTTACAAAGACGAAGCTTGTGTCTGTCGAGCGCGCTTCGTCGAAAATATAGTCGAGACGGTCGAAGGCCTTCATACCCTCGGGAGAGGTGATATTATTCTCCGCCATAAAGCGTACCATCTCGCCTCTTGCCATCTTGCACATCGTGCCCTTCTCGATAATTTTCCCATCTTTTTCCTCTCCGAACACGATGGAAATCATTTTCACACCCTCAGGCAAATGCTTTGATACCGCTATGCTGTATTCCTTGGACGCAAGGTCAATTATGCAGTCATCATCACGGCATAATTCCTTACAAATCAAATCATTCCAATATATGTAAAGGTCTTTAGCCTTACCTATTTTCAGCTTGGCCTGCATCTCAAGGCGGTATGGTCTGACTCCGTCGAACGGCCTGAGCAATCCGTAAAACCCTGAAATTATACGCAGATGCCCGTCGATATATCCGAGCTGTTCTTCCGTGAACACACCGGGTGCCATATACTGATACTGTATGCCCTCATAGGCCAGAACGGCAGGCGTAAGATTTCCAGTTAATTCCATTCTTGACAGTCTTTCCACGTTGAGCTTCGTTATATCATCGTTGCACTTCCATAGCTTTTTCAACTCGTCATAGCTCATTGCTTTGAGGGTATTTTTTATCTCCTCCGCCCTGTCAAGAAACTGAGGCAGAGCCTTCCATTCAAGGCCGTCGTCCTCGCGCATCTTCTTGGCAGGCGAAATGATTATCTTCATATTCTTTCCTCCATCCATCGGCGGATTTCGTACGCTACGCGGTCGGCAATTCCACTGTCAACCTCGTGGAAAATATCGTGACGCGCCTTTGGATAAAGTGCGATTTTCACGTCTGCAAAGCCGCGTTTTTCCATCGCCTTAAAAACCTCTCTGACCCCCTTGGTGTTGTCGCCCACAGGGTCGTCCGTACCCGACATAAGCATGACGGGCATATTTTTGTTCCAGCTGAAAAGTGCGTGCTTGTCACCCGTACGCTTCATGGATGCCAGAAGCTGCCAGAAAAGTCCCGACGAGATAGCTCTGCGACAACCATCGTCATTGAGATAGTCGGAAAGCTGCTCCTCGTCCGAGCAAAGCCAGTCGAAGTCGGTCTTGTTAGGCGCGAATTTCTTATTATAGGTTTCAAAGGAAAGCTTGCGCACAAGCGGTGTTGTATTGTCGAAACCATTCTTCCATATCTGCGTCATGACAATCATCTTGATGATTTCAAGCAGACCGCCCGGCTGATGGCCTGTGCCTGCGATGATTGCCCCTGCGATGCCCTTGCTGTGACGGGCAAGATACTCTCTCAGCAAAAATGAGCCGAGGGAAAACCCCAGCATAAAATACGGCAC
>JAFYNW010000240.1 GCA_017547995.1 Clostridia bacterium
ACGATGCCGTCACCGCCCTTACCAGCCTTGATTCTGATTTTAACTATATCGACAAACATGGATTTTCACCTCCGTTGTTGTGGGTGGATACATCGGATGAAATTGCACAGGGTGTGCAATTATTTTCGCTTTGCGAAAGTTATATGCTGCATGCAGCACGATATGTGCTGCGCACGTGATATTCGACTTTCCCGAGCGATACGTTGCCCGAGGCAACGTTAATATATTGCGATGTGATTGGATAATCAGACGAGCAATGCTCGCCCCTACAAATCCTGTGTCATTCTTCGTTTTGCAGGATATCCTTCACATCCGTTCAGGATGACAGGTCTTTTTCTTTTATGAAAAAAGGAAAAGCTTTTGAGGGATTTTTAATTCTGATTTACAAAAAAGAGGCAGACTAATGTCCACCTCTTAAGCATTCTGAATTACTGAGCAACAACTTCGTAAACGGAAACCTTCTTACGATCGCGACCCATCTTTTCGAACTTAACTGTGCCGTCAACCATAGCGAAGAGTGTATCATCGCTGCCACGACCTACGTTTGTACCTGGGTGGATCTTTGTGCCGCGCTGTCTTACGAGAATATTACCAGCCAAAACGAACTGACCATCAGCACGCTTCGCGCCAAGACGCTTACTTTCGGAATCTCTGCCGTTCTTAGTAGAACCAACACCTTTTTTATGTGCCATACTATTTATCCTCCAAATCTTTCTTAATGTGTAACTTGATTATGCCTTGATAGCGGAAATCTGAACCTTTGTATATGGCTGTCTGTGACCCTGCTTACGTCTGTAGTTCTTCTTAGCCTTCTGCTTGTAAACAATGATCTTCTTGCTCTTGCCAGACTTAACAACTGTGCCTTCTACTGTTGCGTTGCCACCGAGTGCGATTTCTTCACCGTTAGCTACCATGAGCACGTTGTCAAATACAACTGTTTCACCGTCAGCGATGTCAAGCTTTTCTACATAAATAGTATCGCCTTCTGCGACCTTGTACTGCTTGCCGCCTGTTACAATAATTGCGTACATTCTTTTTACCTCTTTCGTAATTTTAATTAGAGACACGCTCTCATAGGCGTGCGTTTTACCGCAGCTTTAATAACACCTATTCGATGCGGCTTTATGTATTGTAACACAACACTATTGTTTTGTCAACAAATTTTTTCAATATTTTTCAGATTATTTTTTAGGGATTCCGCTTTCGCAAGGAACGCCAACCTGACACTTGCCGCAACCGTATCTTTCGATATTGTTAGGTGCCTTGCCAGGGTATTTTACGCTTACGTAAGGCGAGCAAATCTCGTGATTTTTGCCCTTTTCCACGCCCTTTGAGGTGTCTATCGCATTCATAGGACACTGTCTCTGACAAGCGCCGCACATGATGCAGTATTCAAACGGACTGCTGTACTTACGCGCTGTCACAGGAAGCTTTGCCGTTGTGATGACAGAGCCAAGTCGGCCCGCCATGCCCTTTTCTGTGATGATGCCCTTGGAAAGGCTGAGTGTGCCAAGCCCTGCGATATATGCCACGTGTCTTTCCGACCAGTTGGAGCAATAGCGTGTCACGTAATGGAAGCGAGGGTCTGTGGTTGGGAATGC
>JAFYNW010000241.1 GCA_017547995.1 Clostridia bacterium
ACAAAGGTCGGCGAAAATACAACCTTCTCACAGATTATCAAGCTTGTGGAAGAAGCGAGTGCAACAAAGGCACCAATCGCAAAGCTTGCCGATAAAATCGCAGGCGTATTCGTGCCGACAGTTATGGGCATCTCCCTTGTGACAGCCCTCGTATGGCTTGGGCTCGGCAAGGACTTTGAATTCGCCCTCTCGTCCGCCATCACAGTGCTTGTAATTTCCTGCCCATGTGCCCTCGGTCTTGCAACTCCGGTTGCCATTATGGTGGGTACTGGCAAGGGTGCCGAAAACGGCATTCTCATCAAGTCGGGCGAAGCGCTTGAAACTCTCCACAGCGTAAAGACTGTCATCCTCGACAAAACGGGCACAATCACAGAAGGCAAGCCAAAGGTGACAGATATTCTCTCCACAGTCGACACAAAGGAATTCCTTTCCGTTGCCGCAGGTATCGAAAGCATGAGTGAGCATCCGCTTGCCGAAGCTATCATCGAAAAGGCAAAGGCAGAGGGTATCACTTTCGCCGAAGCAACAAGCTTCGAGGCTATCTCGGGCAAGGGTGTCCGCGCAAGAATCGGCGGTGATACTTATCTTGCGGGTAATGCCCGTCTTATGAATGAATCGGACGT
Source organism: Clostridia bacterium (assembly GCA_017547995.1). Classification (GTDB taxonomy): domain Bacteria; phylum Bacillota; class Clostridia; order Oscillospirales; family Butyricicoccaceae; genus SIG471. The sequence goes on from JAFYNW010000241.1 coordinate 624, forward strand.
TGACCTTGCTGAAGTTAATGACCGCCTTGAAAAGCTTGCCGACGAAGGCAAGACACCTCTCGTTTTCGCGAAAAACAAGAATATCTACGGCATTATCGCGGTAGCCGACGTTGTGAAATCCACAAGCAAGTCGGCTATCGAAGAGCTTAAAAAACTTGGCATCGAAACTGTAATGCTGACAGGCGACAATACACGCACAGCCAACGGCATCGGCAAGGATTTGGGCCTCGACAGAATCATCGCAGACGTGCTTCCTCAGGACAAGGAAAGAGTTGTTTCCGAGGTGCAGGCAGGCGGCAAGACTGTTGCTATGGTCGGTGACGGTGTCAACGATGCTCCTGCACTCGTCCGCTCGGACGTAGGCATCGCAATCGGCTCGGGTACAGACGTTGCGGCGCAGTCGGCAGACGTAATTCTTATGAAAAATGACCTTCTCGACGTTGTTTCGGCAATCCGTCTCAGCAAGGCTGTAATCAAAAATATCAAGCAGAATCTTTTCTGGGCATTCTTCTATAACTGCCTCGGAATTCCGCTTGCGGCAGGTCTGTTCGTCGGCATCGGCCTTAAGCTCACTCCGATGTTCGGTGCAGCGGCAATGAGCATGAGCTCGGTATTTGTCGTGACAAACGCTCTCCGTTTAAGAAAGTTTATGCCAAACAAGGCAGACGGCAATATGGCTGTAAATCATATCGAAAACGTATGCCATGAAGAAAAAATCGTTATCAATAATAATAACAATACAGAAGAAAAGGAGAATACTACTATGATTACTCTCAAAATCGAAGGCATGATGTGTCAGCATTGCGTAAAGCACGTCAAGAACGCTCTTGAAGGCGCAGGCGCACAGGACGTTGTTGTAAGCCTTGAAGAAAAGCAGGCTACAATGAATGCTCCAAGCGAAATGGCTGAAAAGCTCGCTCAGGTTGTAATCGATGCAGATTATCAGGTAACTGAAATCATCAAGTAAGAAAATATCACGAAAAGGCATCTCATACGAGGTGCCTTTTGCTTTGCCAATTTATACGTCATTCTGAATGCAATGAATAATCTCTCGCGGCTTGCACATTCCCGTAGGGGAGCTGCTTGCCGCTCCCGTTTTATTAAATGCGTCGCAGACACAATAATTATTCATCAGATTGTAGGGGACGGCGCCCTCGACGTCCCGCTCTGGTTTATCCAACAATTCAACCTGACGAACCGCGATAATTCCATTTACTTTTCCCTCAAAATATGGTATGCTAAAATTATCAAAAATACACAGGAGGCTTTTTATGAACACACTTGAACTCTCCAAGAATATCTATGAATATATGGTGGAAATGCGCCGTCACTTCCACGAAAATCCTGAGCTTTCCGGCAAGGAAGTAAATACGCTTGAAACCATCAAGACAGAGCTTACAAAGATGGGCATCGAATTCCATCACGCGCCAAACGGCGGCATCGTTGCCATCGTTGACAGCGGCAAGGAAGGCAGAACTGTCCTTCTCCGCTCGGACGTCGACGCTCTCCCTGTAAATGAAAGCCTCACAAATGCAGGCGGCAAGGAAAAGGTATGCCTCAGTAAGAATCAGGGCGTTATGCATGCCTGCGGTCATGACGGCCACACAGCAACACTGCTCGGCGCTCTCAAAATCCTCAGCGAAAACAAGGATGCCTTCACAGGCAAGGTAATCGGTGCTTTCGAGCAGGGCGAAGAAGGCGGCGGCAACTGGGTTTACCTTATGAAGTATATGGAAAACCACGGCATCAAGTTCGATACAGTTTTTGCTTGCCATCTCCAGATTGGCGTCGATACGGGCAAGCTTGCCTTCGTACGCGGCAATACAATGGCTACAATCATCCGCATCGCAGTCAAAATCAAGGGCAGAGGCGGCCACGGCTCCCGTCCTGATATGTCCATCAGCCCAATCGATTGCTTCGTTGCAATCTATAACGGCATGAACACACTCCGTATGAGAAACTGCGACCCATATAATCCGCTCACTTTCTCCATCGGCTCACTCCATTCCGGCACAAAGGCAAATATCATCCCTGACGAGCTCACTTTCGAAGGCACAGTCCGTCTTTTCGACAGAGATCAGGGCATGGAATTCCGCAAGGCATTCGTCAATATGGTTGAAAATACCTGCAAGGCTTACGGCTGTGAATGTGAATTCCTCGGTCTCAATATGCCTGGCGTAGGCGTTTACAATAATCCACAGTGTGTGGATATGGCTTATGAAGCTGTCAAGAAGTACATGGGCGAAGATATCGCAATCGAAGGCGAGCCTTGGATGGCTTCTGAATCCTTCTCATCATATCAGCGCCTTGCTCCTGGTGTGCTTTGCTTCGCAGGCATCAGAAATGAAGAAGCAGGCATCACAGCTGACCATCATAATCCAATGTTCGAAATCGACGAAAAGGCACTCAGCTATTCCTGCGGTGTCTACGTGGCTTATGCACTTGAATATCTCAATAATGGCTTCGATACAGAGGACAAGAAGTGGAAGGGCACTCTTGTCGACCTGCTCAGGGACAACAATATGCCTGCCGACCGCATCAAGGCAGTAGAAGAATATATGGAATAAAACCAAGGGAGGGCATTTTTGTGCCCTCCTTTAATTATAAGCTCAAACCCGTAGGGGAGGGTCTCCGTGCCCTCCCGTAAAATAAAAGCTCAACCCGTAGGGGACGGCATTTATGACGTCCCGCAAAATAAAAAACAACCCGTAGGGGAGGGTCTCCGTGCCCTCCCGTAAAAGAGAAACCAACCCGTAGGGGAGGGTCTCTGCGCCCTCCCGCAAAATAGAAACCAACCCGTAGGGGAGGGTCTCCGCGCCCTCCCGCAAAATAGAAATCAATCCGTAGGGGACGGTCTCCGCGCGCTCCCGCCCAATAAATCAACATACCACCAAAGGAGGACACCATGAATACTCTTACTCTCGCTAAATCAGTTGAAAATTATATGATTGAAATGCGCCGTCA
>JAFYNW010000026.1 GCA_017547995.1 Clostridia bacterium
GGTGGCATTTTTGCTCTACTATATCCCATTCAGCAAACGAAAATTCAGCGAATAAATGATAAAGGATATGCCGTTATTGGCATATCCTTTTTTCTTATCTTCCGCATCTGCGGTTTGGGCAGCTGTTACAGTAATTGCCGCACACGTTGGTGTAGCAGCTCTGGGTATTGCTTGTGTCATAGGCATTGAAGCCATTGCAGCCGCAGGTGTTTTCGGTTTCGGGACAACAACGCTCTAGGCTCTGCACGATGCCGTCGAGGGCGCAGGAAATACGCCTGAGAAGCACGACGGCATCCTCACGCAATTCATTTGCCACAGAAGTATTCGGCGAAACGACCGTCATCGGCACGTCGACGTATCTTGCACATGAGCAGACGTCATAAGTCACGTTATTTCCTGTGTTTTCGCTCTCACCACAGTTATTCTGAGAGCGTGCATTGTTGCCAGCGCACATATTACATTTATTCATAGAATCACCTCGGTATATCCTATGCAAATGCTTTGACATTGGTGATATACTGTTGTATAATAATAGGCAGAAAGAAAACTTACGAAAAGGAAAAATTATGCTCAATAAACTCAAGAAAAGCCATTATCTTGGCGAAATCTATCTGCTCAGCTGTGTATTTTTCTGGGCGATAGCCTTTATCTGGACAAAGAATGCCCTCAATTTCGGCATTACGGCAAATCAGCTTATTTTCATCCGCTATCTCATCGCAGTATTGCTTATGCTTCCCCTTGTCCGCAAGGAGCTTAAGGCGCTGACAAAGCGTCAGGTTATGCTGGGTGCTGTTGGCGGTATGCTTCTCGGCGGCGGTATGGTGCTCCAGACTCTCGGCCTTCAGCTGACAACGCCATCCAACAGCGCATTCATCACTACGACTTACGTTGTTATGGTGCCTTTTGCCGCGTGGATTTTCCAGAAAATCAAGCCAAGTTTCAAGACTTACCTCTGTGCACTTCTTGCCCTCGTCGGTCTTTACATCCTGACCATGACACCGGGACAGATGATGCATTTCGAGGCTGCTGACCTTCTCACACTTGCAGGCGCGGCGGTTTTCGCTGTGCAGATTGTCTACTGGACCTATATCAGCAAACAGATGAGCGTAAAAATGGTCACATTCCTGCCATTTGTATTCATCACGATATTTACCTTTATATTGACTCTTGTTTCGGGCGAAATGACTCTTCAGGGCGAGAATATCCCTATGGCGCTTGTCAACGTGGCATTGTGCGCCATCTTCCCTACAATCTGCTCGGGCATTCTGCAGGCAGCAGGACAGCGTCTTGTGGAGCCTTCCAAGGCATCCATCATTATGTCGCTTGAATCTGTATTCACAATGTTTATCTCTGTAATTCTCGGCTACGATATGCTCAATTTCAATCTTATCGTAGGCGGTGCGATTATTTTCACAGCAATTATTATCTCTGAATTAAAATAAAATCAGGAGGGTACAACTATGCAAAAGAGAATTGACGAGCTTTTCAAGCTCTGGAATGAAAACGAAGGTGCAGGCGGTCAGCTCCTTGTAACTTATAAGGGCGAGACTATCCTCGAAAAGTGCTACGGCTATGCAAATATCGAAACAGGCACACCAATCACACCTGATACAGTTTTCCACGTGGCTTCCGTAACAAAGCAGATTACTGTTATGTGCGCTATGATTCTTCAGGAAAGAGGCCTTCTCAACGTTGAAGACGACGTGCGCGAATATATTCCTGACCTCATCAGCTTCCCTCAGCCAATGAAGCTGAAGAATATGATGAACAATATCTCCGGTTTGCGCGACCAGTGGGAGCTTCTCCAGCTCAGCGGCAGAAAGATGGAGGATGCTCTTGTGCAGACAGACACACGCAACATCATTGCCCGTCAGACAGGCCTTAACTTTGAGCCTTGCGAAAAGTATATGTACTCCAACTCCAACTTTACACTTTTGGCAACAATCATCGAGCGTCTTTCCGGCATGACTCTTCCTGAGTTTGCTAAAAAGAATATCTTCGAGCCTCTCGGCATGGAAAAGACATTCATCCGCGATGATTTCCGTATGCTCGTTCCAAACCGTGCATATTCCTATCACGATGACGGCTATAACTACACAAACGGCGTGCTTACATTCGGCGTTTACGGCTCTACGTCTCTCCATACAACTTGCCGTGACTTTACAAAGTGGCTCTGGCAGTTCAAGAATCCTACGCTCATCAGCAAGGAAACTATGGACAACGTTATGCTCGACCGTCCAACTCTTCTCGACGGCACAGTAAGCAACTACGCAGGCGGCGTAAAGCACGACTGGCTTGAAGGTCACCGCTTCGTCAACCACGGCGGCGCAAACGCAGGCTTCCGTACTTTCTCCATCATCTTCCCTGAAGACGACCTTACTATCGTTCTCCTCGCTAACACATACAACATCCCAACAGAGCCTGTATGTATGGACATCGCACGTATCGTGCTCGGTCTTCCTGAGCGTCAGCTCAACAACCTTGATGCTTACAAGGCTGACTCGGTTGATATGGATGCAATCGAGGGCTATTACTACAACGATGCTTCCGGTGCTTCTTACGATATCCAGATGCACGATGGCGAAATCTGCGTAAATTACGAAGGCAAGTGGGTCAAGCTCACTCATATCGGCGGCAACCTCTTCAAGATGGGCAGAAGAAACATCACTTTCGCGTTCGGCGAACAGTGTGCTGTAAATCAGGAAAACAACGTTATGACGCTCCGCAAGCTTGAAAAGGACGTATATCCTGACTATGCTTACGACTACGAAGGCTTCTACTTCTCCGACGAAGTGAACGGTCAGTTCTACGTTGTGGAAGAAGACGGCAAGCTTTTCCTCGAGCATTTCCGCTTCGACAGAGAAGAGCTTCACTGGGTCAAGGGCGATAAGTTCAGCTATGGCTCTATGGAAGGCTGGCAGGAAATCGTATTCACACGCGGCTCGGGCGGCGAAGTCATCGGCTTTGTACACAACAGCGGCAGAGTGCAGAATCTTCCATTCAGCAAGGTGGAATAGAAAAATCCGGGCGGGTGTAAAATCCCGCCCTTGCTTTTTAATGAATTCGGTGCTTGCGGCGCAATTAAATAATCGGACGACCTACATTTTGCGGCGTGAGCAAGCCCCCGCCCTACAGGATTGTAGGGACAAATCACGATTTGTCCGCAGGACGTCGAGGGCGCCGTCCCCTGCAAGATACAAAAAAGCCACCCGTTTGGGTGGCTTTTCTTATGCAATAAAATAATTATTCTGCCTTGTGGAGCTGGAAATCAACGAGTGTGTAGCCTACGAGCTCTTCCTTATGATTTCTTAC
>JAFYNW010000242.1 GCA_017547995.1 Clostridia bacterium
ACTACATCTGCTCACTGCCTTATGGCGACAAGTGGCCTGATGAAATCTGCGGTAAGAAGTTTGAAATCCAGATAAGAACTATCCTTCAGCACGCATGGTCGATGATTCATCACGATATCGGCTACAAGAGCGACTTTGGTATTCCAAGAGAAATCAAAAGACAGTTTGCCCGTCTTGCAGGCCTTCTTGAGCTTGCCGATGATGAATTCGTACGCGCGCGTGACAATATGGTGGGCTACACAGAGGACATCAGACAGCGCATCATAACAGACGATGCAGACGAGGTGGCAATCAATATGATTTCCCTCAATCAGTACGTGCATCACAACAAGAAAATGCAGAGCCTTATCCGTGAAATCGCAGATATCGCGGGTGCGGAAATCAGCATGATTGACCCTGAAAGCTATATCCCTCAGCTGGCATTCCTCGGCATAACGAAGCTTGGTGATATCGAAAAAATGATAAAGGAAAATCGTGAGCTTGCGATGGCACTTGCTAAAAAAGCATTGTCTGCATCCGACCTCGATATCGTTTCATCAAGCGTTGCGCTCCGATTCCTGTGTCGTGCAGAATTGCTCAATAAAAATTACGATTTCGACAAAATCGTGGAATTCCTGAAAATATCCCTGAAAACAAAGGAAAAGGCAGAAAGACAGGCAAAGCTTCTGCTTAAGCAAAAGGAGGAATGCTGATGAGTGAAAGCTTAAAGCTTGCCCTTGAGTTTGCAAAAGAAAAGCATAAGGGGCAGAAACGCATCGGCGGAGACGACTATATAACTCACCCGATGGCCGTCTGCGAAATCGTGAAGAATCAGGGCTTTGACGAAAACTGTCAGATAGCGGCACTCTTTCATGATTTGCTTGAAGATACTGATGCAACAGAGGATGAAATCCTGAAATACGGAAGTCCTGCAGTGCTTGAGGCAGTAAAGCTGCTGACAAAGGAAAAAGGCTACGATATGGCTCAGTATATCGGCGCTATAAAGCAAAATCCGATTGCCTGCGCAGTAAAGGCGGCGGACAGATTGCATAATTTACAGTGTGCAATCGTAACAAACGAGGAATTCAAGCGAAAATATATCCTTGAAACAGTCGACTGGTACATGGATTTTTCGTCTGATATCCGAAAAGCAGTAAAAAGACTTGCAGAGAGCCTTGAAAGTCCGATGACGGAATTATCATTTCTCTACGAGCCAATCGAAACGTGGAAAGAATAAAAACGGAGGTTATTTATATGATGAATTCAAAAGAATTAAGAGCAAAAGCGTGGGATTCGCTTAAAGGAAAGTACTGGATGGCGTTTGCCGTTGTTATCGTTGCAGGTATCATCGGCTCAATCGCTAACGGCTTCACAGCATTCGGTCAGGGACTCAGCGAGGTACTCGGCCTTGTAGACCCTTCCGAAATGGATGAGGTTATGGAATTGGGCGCTCTCGTCCTCAACGGCGTTGGCGCTACAGCGTCTGTTGTCGGCCTCGTGCTCAGCATTTTTATCAACAACGCAATGACAGTAGGTACTTCAAATTATTTCATTAAGAATACTTATTCAAAGCCGGAGTTTGCAGATGTATTCTCAGGCTTCAAGGTAAAGTACGGCAGAAATATCGGCACACTTCTTATGGTGGGCATCAAAACAGTTTTGTGGAGCCTTTTGTTTGTAATTCCTGGCATTATCAAGTCCTATGAATATGCAATCATTCCTTACATCCTTGCAGACGACTCTGAAATTTCCTCAAAGGAAGCATTCAAAAAGGCAAAGGAAATGATGAAGGGCAACAAGATGAGATTGTTCAAGCTTCAATTCTCATTTATCGGCTGGGGCCTCCTTTGTGTCCTTACAGCAGGTGTAGGTACTTTCTTCCTCATTCCTTACGTAAATGCGGCTGAAGCAGAATTTTATACAGAATTAAAGAATAAGTAAAAACATTTCAAAGGAGATTATCACAATGACTATCGAAAAGAAGATTAACGGAGAATCTGTAACACTCATCGTATCCGGCAGACTTGACACACAGACAGCACCTGAGCTTGAAAACGAGCTTGACGCAGTGCTTCCTGGCATCAAGGAATTGGCATTCGATATGACAAACCTCGAATATATTTCTTCCGCCGGCCTCAGAGTAATCCTCAAGGCACAGAAGGCAATGAACGTACAGGGCTCCATGAAGCTTACAGGCGTCAACGACAGCATTATGGAAGTATTCGACATCACAGGCTTCCTTGATATCCTTACAATCGAGTAAGAAAAAATCAGAAGTTGATAAAATGATCAACACATTCAGAAATATTTTTACGGAGGAGATGAAAATATGGCACTGCACTTAATAATGTCAGCATCCTATAATGCGCTCCTTGCCATTCTTCTCTACGTACTTGACAAAAAGACAAGATTTTCCAGAGTGCCTTATAAAGCAAAGCAGATTGTAATCGGCGTGCTTTTCGGCCTTATGGCGATTTTTGCAACAACCTCTCTCGGCGGCTTTGATATTGGCGATGGAACAATAATGAACGTGAGAGATGCCGCTCCTCTTTGCGCAGGGTTAATCTTTGGCGCACCTGCCGGCATTATTGCAGGTATTATCGGCGGTATATACCGCTACGTTGCAGTATATTTCGGCATTGCCGGAACGTATACTCAGCTTGCATGCAGTGTTTCAAC
>JAFYNW010000243.1 GCA_017547995.1 Clostridia bacterium
TCACAGGCGAGGAAGGCATCCTCGTTGACAGTTCCGCCATTGGATAAGTCGCTGAATAATAAGCCAAGGCTCATATCCGTGTTGTCACGGGCATTCTTAAACACGGTGCCGTACTGCTCTTGCTCACGGATGGATAATATACTGCATAAAGAGTAATTGTTGATATCAAAAGACATAGCGCACGTCCTTTCAGAGATATTGTATATTATAATTGTACACCCGTTTGCAGATAAAATCAATAAAAAAGCCACCCGAATGGATGGCTTTTGTGTTATTAAGTTAAAGATTAACCCTTGATGTAGTTGTAAACGGACTTTACGCCGAAGCCTGTGCCGCCTGCAGCAAGACCGTCCTTCTTAGCCTTTGCAAATGTGCAGCCTGCAACGTCCATGTGGATGAATGGCTTGCCTTCCTTGAATTCGTCGAGGAAGAGACCAGCGCAGATACCGCCTGCACCGTTTGTGGAGGAGTTGTAAAGGTCTGCGATGTCAGACTTGATGAATTCGCGGTATTCATCGAATACAGGGAGACGAGCGTACTTTTCGCCGGAAACGAAGCTCTTGGAGTTGAGCTGTTCAAAGAGTTCGTCATCTGTTGTGAGAACGCCGCAGCAGACGTTGGAGAAGAAGCCTGCGCAGGAGCCTGTGAGAGTTGCGAGCTCGATGATGGAGTCAACGTTTTCCTTGCGTACCATATATGTGATAGCGTCAGCAAGTGTAAGACGGCCTTCTGCGTCTGTGGATGCTACGAATACGCTCTTGCCGCTCATTGTGTGAACGATATCGCCGTTTCTGTAGCCCTTACCGTCGATGAGGTTTTCACAAGCAGCAACAACTGTAACAACATTCTTTGGAAGCTTGTTCATTGCGATGGAGCACATAGCGCCGATAACTGCAGCGGAGCCTGCCATATCGCCCTTCATAGAATCCATACCTGCGCCTGGCTTGAGGTGGAGACCGCCGGAGTCATAGCAGAGACCCTTGCCGATAACGCCCTTTGCAACGCCTTCACCGCCGTTATAACGCATAACGATGAGCTTTGGTTCGTTTACAGAAGCACGGCCTACTGTGAGGAATGCGTTCATGCCCATTTCTGCACAAGCGTCCTTATCGAATACTTCTACTTCGAAGCCGAATTCCTTACCGAATTCTGTAACTCTCTTTGCCATTTCGCTTGGAGTCATAACTTCAGCAGGTTCGTTTACGAGGTCACGAGCGATGATGATACCCTTTGCGATGTTGAAGCCTTCTTCAAGACCTGCAGAGATGTCTATGCCTTCTTCTGCGTAAACGTGGATTTCCTTATTTGTAAAGTCAGCCTTCTTGATCATATATTTGTCGAAAGCATAGTCGCAGAGTGGGAGAAGGCTTGTCATCTGACGAGCGATTTCGTTCTTGTCGATGAAGAACATACCTGTGAACTTATCCCAGAAGATAACTTCGCTCTTGAGTTCGTTGAGAATGCCGCCAACCTTGAGAGTTGCCTTCTTGAATACGTCGAGAGCCTTTTCGCCCATGGAGCAGTCAAAACCAACGATGATGAGGTTTACAAACTTGCCTGCAACCTTGAGGCGGAGTGTCTTGATTGTGCCAGGCTGGAGCTTAAGGTCGTCACCGCCGTAAGCGTTGTCAAAAGCTTCCTGAAGAACAGGGCAGGAGAAGTTGATAGGACCGTCAAACTTATTGTAACGGATGATTGTGTCCACGTTCTGTGGGCAGGAGTTAACCATTTTGAAATTCATCATAATGCGAGTGTTCCTTTCAAACAATTTTTATGTATTTATCATAGCATATTATATAATGTAAAGTCAATGAAAATGATATTATTTGTGCAGATTATGTATATTTTGCCTCCTCTGTGCAAGGGGAGGTGGCTTGCGAAGCAAGACGGAGGGGTTGTTTTAGGAGAAGAACATCTGTTCAAAACAGAAGCATAGTATGCTCGTGAAAAATTTATTCCGATACCGAACGGAGCAAATCAATAACACGGGTAAAAGATTCACTTTCCGACATGCCGCCGTAAATTGAACCATTATAATAGAGTATCAGCTCAAATTTATTATGTGGGTCATAGGTGCATATCTCAAGCTTTTCATAGCCTTTTGCAATTGTAATTGTTGGTTCGGCGGGCAAAAGAAGCTGATCTATACGCTCAGTTGGCACTATGGTTTTTGCCCAAGCGAGAACGATTTCAAGCTCATCACCCGAGAAAATATATACAGGAGTGCCGCCTGTGCCATTCATTGTGTAAGCTGTCTCTGCACTTTCAAGAAAGCCGTAATCGA
>JAFYNW010000244.1 GCA_017547995.1 Clostridia bacterium
AAGCCAGCTCCCTCGTCAGAGGGAGCCAAGAAAAATGTTGTGTCTGCGACGCATTGGATAGTAAGATTTACCTTCCCCTTAAGGGGAAGGCTTTTTTATTTTGTGTGACAAGTCACATTGGACAGGGCGGGAGGGCACGGAGACCCTCCCCTACAGCAAAACCATAAAAGTAAAATTGTAGGGGCGGGTTTCCATGCCCGCCCGCAAAATGGTTTTCCCGAGTGAAATTTTCTAGGAAATATTTCACTGATAAATTTCACTTTTTTGACTTAGAATATGCTTGTAGCTACAAAACACGACAAAATATTTACAAAACAAAAGGAGAAAAAATTATGGCTTTAGATTATGCAAAGGCTTATCAGCAGTTTATTGACGAGGAAATGTGTGCTTCATCCGTGACACAGTGGATGGTGCCGCTTCCTGGCACAGTCAAGTATGAGGGTGGCAAGGACATCCAGATTTCCGAGCTTTCCACAACAGGTCTCGGCTCTTACGATGCGGGCAAGACAGACGGCTCTGCTTATCCGCAGGGCGCTGTCACAAACAAGTGGCGCTCCTACTCCCTCTTTATGGACCGCGGTGTGAAGTTTGCCCTCGACCGCACTTCCCCATCCGACACAGGCTTTATGGCCACAGCCGAAAACGTGATGCGTGAGTTTGCCCGCACTCAGCTTGCACGCGAGCTCGATACTTACCGTATCACAAAGCTTTACAATGCGGCGGCAAACGGCGCCTATTCCTCCACTAACGTATTCAGTGGCAGCATCACAAAGGAAAATGCCGTGGGCGAGCTTCTCAAGACTCTCACAGCGGCGCAGAACTCCTCCGAGCAGCTCACAGGCTTCGTTGCCATCGTAAATCAGGAGCTTAAGGCGGCATTTATGGAGGCGGCTAACAATACGTTCAGCCAGATTTCCTTCGGTGAGAAGGCGGAAATCAACGGCATTGAGTATGAAAACGTCATGTACGTCAACGACCTTGCCTGCATTTTCGCACCGAAGAGCCGAATGGTGACAGACGTTGCCATCCGCACAGGCCGTGACGGCGAAACTGAGGGCGGCGTGACAAAGAGCGAAAACGGCAAGTACATCAACTTTGTTGTGGCTTCCTACGATGCACCGCTTGCAGTGTCCAAGATTGACAGCCTCAAGCAGTTCCCGCCTGAAGAAAATCAGCTTTTCGACGGCACTGCAATTCAGGCACGTTATCTTTACGACCTTTTCGTGCCTCGAAACAAGGTCTGCTCTGTGGCCGTTCACGCTCATGAATAATATGGCGATTATTTTTGAAACTGAGGGCGCAAGGGAGCGAATTATCGCCCACGCCCTCGCCCTGACAGGGCAGGAGATGAGCGACAGAGTGGATGCTCTTTGCGATATCGCGGTTATGAATGCTCTTGCCGTCTGCAACCGTGACGACGTACCGCTTAAGATGGAGAGCGCAATCGGCATGATTCTGGCTCAGCTTATCCGCAGTGGCGGCGAGAGGGAGGTCAGGAGCATGACGCGTGGTGACGTATCTGTGACTTACAGCGAAAAGAGCGGTGTGGAGATGAGTCTGGCGCCGTTTGTGAGGATGAAGGTTATTTAGGTTGCCCGACGGGCAAGTGAAGTGATATAAAAGCCTTCCCCAGTGGGGGAAGGGGGACCGCCTTTGGCGGTGGATGAGGTGTAAACATTCTTGCCGATAGAGTAAAGACTTTATTGCAAGAAAAGAT
>JAFYNW010000245.1 GCA_017547995.1 Clostridia bacterium
ACCGCTTCGATTCGCATGGAAGAAACGGCATTTTCCACGATTCTGTTCAGCTCGGTGACCTCCTGCTTCATATCCACCTTGCCGTGGTCGAGGCGGGAAAGTGTGAGCAAATCCTTTACGATTCTCGTCATTCTGTCCGACTCGCTGTATACAACAGAGAGGAAGCTCTTGCGTGTTTCACCGTCGATATCGTCGCCTGCGCTGATAAGAGTTTCGGTATAGCCCTTGATATTCGTAAGCGGAGTGCGCAATTCGTGGGAAACGTTGGCAACGAATTCTCGTCTTGAATCGTCCAGCTTTTTCTGCTCTGTGATATCGTGAAGCACGACGATGAGACCGCCGCCGTCACCGCTGTCAAACGGCGCGATGAACAGCTTGAGCACAGCGCCCGGAGTTGCGTAGTCGATTTCGATATAGTTGCCGCTTTCGCTCAGGTCATCCTTATCGATGTGGAGATTCTTGAATACGTTTTTATAATGTGTGCCCTCCTCGCTTTCACCAAGCATCTTGGCCGCGGCAGGGTTGATATGTATCAGCTTGCCGTCCTTATCGAAGGCAACGATACCATCCTTCATGTGAATGAACATTGTGTTGAGCTTGTTGCGCTCACCATCCATGGCGTCGATACTGCTTTTGAGGGCGGCCGCCATGTCGTTGAAGGTCTGGGTGAGGACACCGATTTCGTCACCGCTTTCAACGTTAATCTGATTTTCAAACTTACCCTTTGAGATTTCCGTCGCTGTTCTGGTCAGTTTTTCGACAGGATTTGTGATTGTTTTTGAAAGAATATATGAGAGCAGGACGACGATTACCATACCGAAGAGCATAGCACGGACGAGCGCGCCGATAAGGTTGAGCGTAAATGCATTGAGGTCCTGCTTGTTATCCATAACGCCGACAACGTAGAGAGCATCTCCGCCATCGACAGGGACGGCAACGTCGAAATAGGTGCCGACAGGGCTGAGCTCCTGCCCCACCTTGCCGTTCATAGCCGTCAGAATATTTGGCGTAAGCGCAAGGGACGAGCCGAAGTCATCGTCCGAGCCTGTGATATATTCGCCCGACTTACCGTCGAGGATATAGAAGTTTCTGTTCTGATTGATGCCGAGGCTGACGGAATAGGCTATCATATAGTCCTTGAGGGACGTGCTTCCGCCATCCTTTGCGGTATTCTCCAGCGAAAGAATAAAATCGGGCGTGAAAACGTTTGTCATCTCACTGCGGAATTCTGTGATATTATATTCAGTTACACTGCTGACCAGGAATGCCCCTACGATTGCCATAACCGAAAGGACAAGGGCAACGAGAATCAGCACCAGTTTTGTATGCAGACTTTTCAGCACGGTTTTATCCCTCTTTTCTGAGAAAGTTATATATGAATGAATTGACGTAAATCTTTTGTTTTTGCGGGCTGATGTGGGCATCAGCCCCTACATTTTTCGGGAGCGGCAAGCAGCTCCCCTACACGTGCATTCACAAATGCACCGCGGACAATTCGTGAATTGTCCCTACAGTTTGTGCAGACCGCAGGAAATTCTTCGTCTGCGACTCAGAATGACGTACAGAATCTATCCTACATCATTGGGGCAAACACACGGAGGATTGCTCTGCCGAGGCGCTGCCACCATCTGATATTCTTCATCGCCTCAGGTGAAACCTCGGCGCTTATTTTCATTGTATTGTCAAAATCCTTTTTAATCTTTTCAATACACTTACAGCCATACATCCAGACTGCACATTCGTAATGGAGGTACAGACTGCGGTAGTCCATATTGATAGTGCCGACGACGGCATATTTATCGTCAGCCACAAAGGATTTTGCGTGGATGAAGCCGGGCACGTATTCATAGATTCGCACGCCTGCTTCGACCAGCACGTTATAATGTGCGCGTGTCACAGCGTGGACGTACCATTTATCACCGATATGCGGTGTTATGATACGGACGTCGATGCCGTTTTTTGCGGCAGTCGTCAGGGCTGTTATCATCTCATTGTCGATGATGAGATAAGGCGTTGTGATATAAACGTACTTTTCAGCCTTGTTGATAAGGTTGAGATAGACGGTTTCGCCTATGATTTCGTTATCGAGAGGATTGTCGCCATAAGGCTGGACTATACCGTCGCAGGACGGCATTTTTTCCATATAAACCTGAGGCTTATACATATCGTAGTCGGCCTTTTCGCCCTTGATGGCATCCCACATGGTGAGAAACATAACTGTCAGCGACCAGACAGCCTCGCCCTCAAGGCGTACCGCCGTATCCTTCCAATGACCGAAGCGGACACGCTCGTTGATATATTCATCGGCAATATTGATGCCGCCGACGTAGCCTGTGTGGCCGTCGATAACTGTAATCTTGCGATGGTCGCGGTTATTGAGGCGAAGGTCGATAAACGGACGGAGGGGATTATGGATGCCGTATTTTATGCCTGCATCCCTGAGTTTCTGACGGAAATCTCTTGGCAGAAGGAGAATTGAGCCGAAATCGTCCCAGATAAGACGGACGTCAACCCCTTCCTTCACCTTTTCCTTAAGAATCTCCATCATTTCGCCCCACATTCTGCCTTCTTCGATGATGAAGGTTTCGATGAAGATATAGTGGCAAGCCTTTTTCATATCGTTTTTCAGGCTTTCAAACATATCTTCGCCAAGGCGGAAATAATCGACGTTTGTGTTTTCATAGGCAGGGAATCTGCCGATTTTTTCGATATAATGGGACTGAGCGGCGGCTGTGCTGTTGGACTCCTTCAGCTTTTCAGCTATGCGCTCATCATAAGAAATAACGCTTTCAAACTTGCGCAGGATGGAGGCAAATCTCCTTTTTTCCCTGCGTGAATAACGCTTGACACCGAAAAGCAGGTAGAAAATGCCGCCGACCAGCGGAAAAATCAGTATCGGAATAATCCACGCTATTTTATAGCTTGGATTTTCTCTGCTGTTGATGATATAGAGCACTACCAGTGCCGAGATGAAAAGGGCAGCTTTGTACATCCATGCATTGGCCTGGACAAGACCGAAGATGAATGCCACGGCAAGCATCAGGCCGATGAGAATTGCCGAGCCGAATATTGTCACTCTGTGCCCCATAATGCTGAGTATTTGCTTGAGTTTTTTAGTCATTTTATTTGCCGAGATAGTAGCCTACGCCTCTCTTTGTGATGATAAGCTTAGGCTCGGATGGGTCGTCTTCAATTTTTTCGCGGAGTCTTCTCATAGCAACGTCGACTGCACGGAGGTCTCCGTAATAGTCATAGCCCCAGACCTTTTCCATAAGCTCTTCGCGGCTGATGACCTTTGTCGGATTTTTTGCAAAATAGAGGATGATTTCGTATTCACGCTGTGTGAGGTCAAGCGGTGCGTCATTCTTCATGACTGCCTGAGCCTCTGTATCGATTAAGATATCGCCGATTTTCATTGAAGTTTCAGGCTTTTTGATGGCCGAAACTGTGCGGCGTGTGTTTGCCTTGACGCGGGCAAGAAGCTCAACCATGGAGAATGGCTTTGTGACGTAGTCGTCAGCGCCCGTTTCGAGACCGAGCACCTTGTCACATTCTTCTTCGCGTGCTGTAACCATGATGACAGGCACTTCACTTGTTTCACGGATTTTTGTCAGCACCTCGAAGCCGTCCATTTCAGGAAGCATAATATCGAGAAGGACGATGTCAGGCTCGTTTTCAAGCGCCATTTTAAGCCCGTCAGGACCTGTCAGCGCCTGCATAACCTCATAGCCTTCGCGCTTGAGATTGAACATTATGATATCGGAGATGGCTTTTTCATCTTCGACGATGAGAACTTTTTTAGGCATGAATAGCCCTCCTGTTCTGGGATTTATATATAAATTGGAATTATTTTCGTAAGTTAGTAAGGCGGGATTATTCTGTTTGCGGGAGCGGCAAGCAGCTCCCCTGCGGATATCCGTATCACGCTGTATAAACACGCAGAGGCGTTGGGATAACGCCTCTGCTATCAAATCTTTTATTCAATACCGAGGACTGTTCTTCTCACAAGGTCGAGGACCTTTGATGAAGCGAGGAGACGGACTCTGTCGCGGGACTGATTCTTTCTTCTTGGCAATTCGTAAACCTTTGTTTCACCCTTGTAGGAGATACCTGCATAGATGAGGCCGACAGGCTTTTCTTCTGTGCCGCCGCCAGGACCTGCGATGCCTGTGATGCCGACACCGATATCTGTGCCCATAACTTCGGCCACGTTCTTTGCCATTTCAAATGCAGTCTGCTCGCTGACTGCACCGTACTTTTCAAGAGTTTCAGCCTTTACGCCGAGAAGCTTCATCTTGCTTTCGTTGGAGTACGTTACCATACCGCCCATAAAGACGTCAGAGCATCCTGCGATGTCTGTGATTCTCTTGGAGATATAGCCGCCTGTGCAGCTTTCGGCTGTGGAAATTGTAAGGCCCTTTTCCTTAAGGAGCGCAACAAGCACTTCTTCAAGGGAGTTTGCGTCGATGCCGTAGACAAAGTCCTTAAGCTCTGCACAAATCTGCTCGATGAGCGGCTTTGTCATTTCTTCAGCCTGCTCGTGTGTTTCGCCCTTGGCTGTTACACGGACGAGGCATTCGCCTTCCTTTGCATAAGGAGCGGCAGAAGGATTGACGGCATTGTCCATAATATATGCAATCTTGTCTTCCATTGCCGATTCACCGATGCCGTAGAGACGGATGAAATGGGAGACGATAGCGCCGCCTGTCAGCTTTTCAAGATAAGGCTTTGCTCTGTGCTGCCACATAGCCGTACATTCTCTTGGTGGGC